>JBJKPT010000612.1:0-2306 GCA_046706045.1 Desulfobacterales bacterium | reverse complement strand
GGGCCTCGATCTGCATGGGGCCGTAAATCAGCTTCTCCTTGGAAAGCGTGTAGATGAGAAGCTGTCCGTAATTGTCGCCGTCGCAGCGGGCGCACATCCAGGCGACCATGTTGTCCTTCTTGGACGGCGTCAAGGGAAGCATCAGGATGAATTCTTCGGAATGGGTATCGGGCAGACGCATGATGATGTAATAAGGCAACAACGGTTGCTGCGTATTCTTGTATATTTCTTGGGGGATGTTCCACAAGTCCTCGCGGTTGTAAAACACCTGGGGATCGGTCATGTGGTACGTGGAATACATCTGGGCCTGGATCAGGAAGAGATCCATGGGATAGCGCAGGTGTCTTTTCAGGAATGCGGGCATATCCTTCATGGGCTTGAACAGGGTCGGAAAAATTTTGCGGTAGGTCTGGACCAGGGGATCGGTCGGGTCGATGACGTAATAGGACACATCGCCGTTATAGGCGTCGATGACCACTTTCACGGAATTTCGGATGTAGTTGATGCCCCGCTGCTGCTCGGCCGTCTGGGTCATCGGCTCCGAGTAGGGAAACATGTTGGAGGTCGTGTAGGCATCGTGGATCCAGTAAAGGTGCCCGTCGTCGCCGACCACGATGTAGGGATCCGAATCGTAGGAAAGAAACGGGGCGATGGTTTGATCCCGGTCCATGATGACGCGGTGCAACATCAGCCGGCTCTGGTCGGTGATGTACTGGGACAAGAGCACGTTGATGTCCGAAAGATCGATCGCGTACACCAGGCGGCGGAAATAGCTGGAGATCAGCACCCCGCCCTTTCCCTGATAATACGTGTAGACGTTCTGGTTGCCCTTGGGGTAGTCAAACTCCGGGGTCCGGGTGTGGACGATGGTGAATCCTCCGGATTCCTTCCCGTAGTATATTTCCGGCCGGGTGATCTTGAGCGACGTGCTCGATCGCGGCGGGATGTCCTGCATGATGAACTCGGGCATGCCGTCCGGCGTGAACTTGTTCACGGGGCTCATGACCACCCCGTAACCATGGGTGTAGAGCAGGTGCCGGTTGACCCAGGTCTGGGCGCGGGCGGGAAGTTGCGAGGGCGGCAGCTCCCGCGCGGCAATGGCGACCTCGGTGTACTTGTCCCCGAAGTGATAGCGATCCACGTCCACACTGTTGAAATCGTAGTAGAGCCGGATCTCCTGCAGCTGCTTGTATGTCTGCATCAGGGGCCGATGGTCCCACAGACGGATGTTGTGGATGGTAGATTCGTTCTTCTGGATGTCGCCGTAGGTCATGGTGTTTTTGATGGGGAAAGGTTCTTCCTTGGCCTTGTTCAGTCCGAAACCGAGGCGGGTGAACTCGATGTTGTTCTTGATGTACGGCGTCTCCTTGGTCAGTTCATTGGGCTTGACGACGTATTGCTCGATGAGGGCGGGATAAATCGAGCCAAACGCAAAGAGCACGACGAAATAGGCGCCGAGAAGGATCAGCGTCCATTTCCATTTTCGCCACTTGGGCATCAAGAACATCAACACGGCCACCGCGAGGGACAGAAACAGCAGGGTCCAGTAAGCGGGAATCTGCGCATACACATCCGAGTAGCTCGCCCCGTAGGCCACGCCGGCGCTCGAATAAAGCAACTTGAAGAGTTTGAGCCGGTAGGAAACGGCAAACCCCAGGAAAAGAAATCCGGCCAACACCGCCAGATGCGACTTGACCCCGGAGGAAATCGTCAACCGGTTTTCCACCACCCCGACGGCCTGGTCCAGGTAGTAGGAGAGCCCGACGGCGATGAACGTGATGAACAGACCGAAGAAAAACCACTGCAAGAGCAAACTGTACATCGGCAGTTTGAAAACGTAAAATCCGACGTCTTTTCCAAAGATCGGGTCCGCGATGCCGAATTTCGAGGCATGGAGAAATTTCAGCGCCGCCATCCAGGAATTGGCCGCACTCAGGCCCATGATCCCGGCCATCAGGATGACCACCCCGGTCCATGCATGGACCGCGTGGTCCTCATGGAAAATCATGTCAAAAGGCGACACCGGTCGCTGGAGATCGGCCACCTGGAGCGCGCGGGTGGGACGGCCCCCTTTTCTGGCAAAATAAATATTGAGCCATGCGAAAACCCCAAAAAGAAGGAAGGCTGCCGAGAACATCAGCGATTTTGCCCATATCTCGGTGGTAAAGACCTGAGCGAATCCCAGGTTCTGAAACCAAAGCCAATCGCCGTAGTAGCTCGCAAAAAGGACCCCGACCACCACAACGGCAATCACCAGCCCGGCGAGAACGAAAAACCGTTTTCTCAAGTCCATCCCAACGCCTCCA
>JBJKPT010000611.1:0-3175 GCA_046706045.1 Desulfobacterales bacterium | reverse complement strand
GCCTCCTACCTCTATGCCGGGCTCTTCGGCGTGAAAAAAAATTTTCCGCGGGCCCGGCGCATGGTCCGGTCGGCCCGGGGGAAACTGGCCAAAAAGATTCACGCCCATGCGGCCGGATCCTTTTACATGCAGCTGGTCAACTGTGCGGGCATGTGCCTGTTCGGCGCGATCACCAGCCGTCTGCCGGTGGTCGATTATCTCAACGCCGCCACCGGCTGGGACATGACCCCGGACGATTACCTCACCGCCGGGGAGGGGATACTGAACCTGCGCAAGGCCTTCAACGTGCGCGAGGGAATCCGGCAGGAGGACATCGGGATCCATGCCCGGGCCACCGGCGCCGAACCCCTGCCCGCCGGACCCACCCGGGGGGTCACCCTTCCCATGGGCCCCATGATCGAAACGTTTTACCGGACCGCGGGATGGGATCTTGCCCGGGGCGGGCCTTCCGAGGCCAAGCTGGCCGAACTCGGGCTGGATGCGTTTTTTCCCGAGGGAGCCGGTGAATCGGCTCGACCCGACGTCAAGAATCCGGGCCCAGGCATCATCAAGCCGTCGGCGGAACGTCGCGAATCATAAATTTCTTTTTCATTGGGGATGTTTTTATGGTACTGGAAGCGGCTTGGCATGACATCCCTCCGGATCGATCGAAAATCAAGAAGGCTGTGGGGCGGAACCCTCCGATACAACGTTGGCGATCATCGATGGGCGTCACCGCATGTTTCCATGGTTGATTCGTTTTCGTGCAGGCCCTGAGCACCGGATTCCGTCATGCCCGTGGGGACATCTGGATTGATCGTTCATTTCAGCAACCGCCTCGAACGCCTCGCGGACCGGCTGGCCGATATCATCCGAACCGATCCGCAGACCGATCCCTTTGCCGCGGAAACGATTCTGGTCCAGAGCCCCGGCATGGAACGTTACGTGTCCATGGCCCTGGCCCGTCGAAACGGCATCGCCGCCAATTGCCGGTTTCCCTTTCCAAACGCCTTTGTGGCGGACCTTTACCGATCCTTTTTCCCGGATATGCCCGATGTGCCGCCGGACGACCGCGAACGCCTCGTGTTTGGCGTGATGAAGGCCCTGCCCGGATTGCTCGATCATCCGGGCTTTTCATCGGTCCGCACCTATCTGGACGACGACCGGCGCCGGGTCAAGCGCTTCCAGCTTTCCCGGCGGATCGCCGACCTTTTCGACCAGTACATGGTCTTCCGGCCGGAATGGATTGCCGCCTGGGACCGCGGGGACGGGGAGCACTGGCAGGCCGTGTTGTGGCGGGCGGTGGCGGCCGGGTTCAACGCGCCCCACCGGGTGGCCGTGCACCGGCTGCTCATGGACCGGATGCGCGCACCGGGGGCGGCAAGCACGGCATTGCCGGCGCGGGTTTCGGTCTTCGGCATCTCCTATCTCCCGGATCTCTACCTGGAGCTGTTGCAGGCGCTGGCGGGCCGTATTCCGGTTCACCTGTTCCTGATGAACCCCTGCCGGGAGTACTGGGCCGACATCCTCTCGGAAAAGGAGATGGGAAGGCTCCGGAGCCGCTACGTGGATCGGGCTGGCGGGCAACTTGCCCTGCCGCTCCATCTGGAGCGGGGAAACCGGCTGCTGGCCGGCCTGGGTCATCTCGGCCGTGACTTTTTGATGCGGATCACCGACCTGGGCGCCGATGTCCGCGAGGATTACGCTCCCCCCCACGGCCGGAGTCGGCTTTCCCAGGTCCAATCCGACATCCTGAACCTGGTGGATCGGCGTCCCGGGGATTCCTTCGAACCGGCCGCCGAGTCCGATGCTCCGGATGCAAGCATCCAGATTCATGCCTGCCACAGCCCCATGCGGGAGGTGGAAGTCCTCCACGACCGGTTGCTCGCGATGTTTGAGGCGATGCCGGGCCTCGCCCCCCGGGACATCCTCGTCATGATGCCCGATATCGATCTCTATGCGCCATACATCACCGCCGTGTTCGGGGCGCAGACCGATGACGCCCGGCACATTCCCTTTACCCTGGCCGATCGGCACGCCTTGTCCCAGAGTCCGCTGATCGCCGGATTCCTCTCCCTGCTCCGGTTGCCCGAAATCCGCTTCGGCGCTTCGGAAGTTCTGGCCCTTCTGGACCGGGAACCGATCCGGCGAGCCTTTGGCATCACGGCCGACGATCTGGACGTCCTGGATCGGTGGGTTGCCGAAACCGGAACCCGGTGGGGGATCGACGGGGCTCACCGCGGCCGGCTCGATCTTCCGGCCGTGGAGGAGGGCACCTGGCGCGCCGGCCTGCGCCGGCTGCTCCTGGGATTCGCCATGCCCGGGGAAAACACCCACCTGTTTCAGGGGATCGTTCCCTACGATCATGTGGAAGGCACCCAGGCCCGGCTCATCGGGGCACTGGCCGAGTTTTTCGAAACCCTGGTCGCCGTGGCCGACACCCTGGCCCGGTCGCGGCCCTTGGTCCGGTGGCGGGAGGTCCTGTCGTCCGCGCTCGATCGGATGTTTGCCCCCGGAGATGACCCGGCGGCGGCGATGGCCCTGTTGCGGCGCCTCAT
The DNA here is from genome assembly GCA_046706045.1 of Desulfobacterales bacterium. Lineage (GTDB taxonomy): Bacteria > Desulfobacterota > Desulfobacteria > Desulfobacterales > JBDRRP01 > JBJKPT01. Next base: position 638 of record JBJKPT010000611.1, on the reverse strand, counting down.
CGATCGGCTGGGGGCCGTCGGGACGGCGACCGGCATGGACGACCCGGTCTCCGCGGACGTGGTGCGACTGGCGCTGGAAGCCGCCTGTAGCCGGGAATCCCTGGGCAGCGGGTTCTTGTCCGGCGGGGTGACCTTTTGTTCCATGCTTCCCATGCGCAGCATCCCGGCCCGGGTGATCTGCCTGTTGGGCATGAACGCCGACGCCTTTCCCCGGGATTCCCAGCCCGTGGGCTTTGATCTCCTGGCCGCGGCCCCCCGGCCCGGGGACCGGTCCCGTCGAAAGGACGACAAGTACCTGTTCCTGGAAGCCATCCTCTCGGCAAGAGAGATCCTTTACATTGGCTTTATCGGTCAAAGCATCCGGGATAATTCAGAAATTCCTCCATCTACCGTGGTGGGCGATCTGCTGGATCATCTGGTCGAGGCCCATGGGGAATCCCGGGGTGCCAGGGTCCTTCGCCACCCGTTACAGCCTTTCTCATCCAGCTATTTCCAACCGGACGGCGCGCTCTTTACCTATGCCGTGGAAAACCGGCCTCCGGCCGCCCCCGACGCCGTGACCCGGGAGCCGGATCTTTTCCCCACGGCCCTGGAACCGGTCGTTGACGGCGGGGACCTCGCCTTTTCCGACCTCGTTG
>JBJKPT010000610.1:0-2765 GCA_046706045.1 Desulfobacterales bacterium | reverse complement strand
GAAAACTCTTTTTTGAGCATGATGTTTAAAATGGTGCGGTCGGTTTCGATCATCCCTTCGGTGGTCAGGGTGCCGACGTTGCGCATCGTATCCTCGGGAGAGACGCCGACGATGCCGTCGGTGGCTTCCACCACCACCCCCTGGAGGGAAAAAAGTGCGGCCTGAACCGCCGTGCCCGCGGCCGTGGCAAGCTTCAGGGCGCATCCGGCCTTGGCCCCGTCGCAGATCACCCCGGCAAGATCCTCGATCAGGTTCTTGATGGCACCGGCGATGTGGACGACGGTGCCGCCGAGAAGATAGGTGACGCCGGCCGCGGCCCCGGCCCCGGCCGCGGCCGAACACCCGCAGACCGCGGAAAGCCGGCCGGTGTACGCCTTGATGTAGCCGGTGACGATGTGGCTCAACCCGACCGCCTCCAGAAGGATTTTGCGGTCGACTTCGACAAAATCCCGGAGGGCCGCGATGGGCAGGATCGCGGTCAGCCCGTGGTTGCCGCTGCCGCCCGAACTCATGGCCGGCAGCGGCGCGCCGGCCATGCGGGCATCGGCGGCGGCCGAGGTGAGGATCCGGGCCGCGGTGATCATGTCCTTTTTGATCAATCCCTGCCGTACGAGCCGCTCCAGGGCTTTTCCGATGCCAAGGCCCGATCCGTGCTTCAGGCCATGGGCGGCCAGCTGCATGTTCGTTTCGATGCCGTGTTCCAGAAAGCGCAGGTCCTCCTCGTCCAGATCGTCCACCAGATCGAGGAGATCGCTCAGGGATAGCTGCTTGAGCCACGCTTCCAGGGCGCCGAGGGACCCGCCGCCCCCGCTGTCGCCGCCGGTCGCGGGGTGCGCCAGCAGGGGGCTTTCGGAGACCGGTTTGCCGTCCAGGAGCAACGACACCACCGCATCGTGATAGGCCTCGATCACGGATTCGGCCGTGTGGGCCGGCGTCTTGATCCGCACCCGGATGAAAATTCCTTTCCGGTCGGGGAGGAGATGGACCCGGACGTGGCCCTCCCGGGTCAATTCCCGGGCCTGCCGGATGGCCTCCTCGGTAAGGGATGCCAGCACCTCCAGTTTCAGGGTCGGATCCCCGCCGAAGGCCCCCAGGGCCGCGGCCTTGTCCAGCCCGATGAGGCCGCCCGTGCCGGGGATGACCACGGCCACACCGTTTTTGTAGATGTTCGGGTCGATCCACACGTCGATCGCGTCAATGGGGCCATCCGGCAGAACCGATGCGGCCGCCGCGGCCCCCAGGGCGATGGCGATGGGATCGGTGCAGCCCAGCGCCGGCGCCACTTCCATGGTCAAAACGTCTTTTACGGTAAAGGCCACCTCCACCTCCTGAATAGCGTCCATCCCAAAATGGCCCTTTTACGCGATTTCCGCGTTGGGCGTCCGGTTTGAATTCTCAAAATAGCAAAGCTATTCCTCCGGTTCAAATCGTCCGCCCGCCTTGAGCTCACGCAACATTGCCGGTCCTGGGATGGACACTAAAAAAAATAGATTGTGCCCGTTCATGGATGATCCTTTTCCTCGCAGGCCGGGCGCGTGTTGGCACCGCGCCCCACCGGCCCGGGCTCACGCCGCCGCGACGGCGGGCAACGGTTCCGGGCCGAAACGGTTGTGCCAGCTCCGCGCGGCCACGCAAAGGGCCGCGGCGGTCGCCAAATGGTCGATCAGGGCGGGCTCGGAAATCCGGCCGTTGAATTCACCGAGATGGGGACCGGTGAAAAGCCGCACGTCGGCCCCGCCCCGCACCGTCGAGGCCGCGGTTTCCGGCGATTTGCCGTGCCGCCGCAAAATCCGGTGGAATTCCTCGTCACTCATGCGCGCCTGGTCGGCCACGCGCAGAATTTCGTCCATGTGCCGGTCGACCCCCGCGGCCTCGATCAACCGATCGGTCAGAAAACCGATGTCCTGCGGGATTGCGCGGACCGGCGGATGGCCGGTAAAGCCGGTATGGTAACATTCGTAGCCGGTACGGATGAGGCTTTCGAAAAGGTCCCGATCGAACATGGCCCGCGCGTCCACCGGCTTTCCGTCCCGGTCCAAGCCTCGGCGATGCGGTTGCCGCATCCGGAACGCGCTGGCCGCCACCAGAATGAGCGAGAGCAGGTGGTCTCCGATGGCCCGGTAGAGACGGTCCGGCCGGCCGTCAAAGCCGTCCAGGTGCTCGAAATCCCGGAGCCCCGACGTGCTGAAATTCGGGTACCGGCACGAGTCCAACCATCGATCCAATCGGCCCCCGCGCCGCCAGTCGTAGCGGCCCGCGTCGGCGCGGCGCGCCTGCTGGGCCCGGTTGTGAAAAAGCGGAATCGGTGCGGTGTGCAAAATTCCCCGGGCCGTGAGTTCCCCCAGGAGGCGGGCGCTGTTGCCGATCGCGGCAAGGAGCCGGTCACGGTCCAGGCACCCGCCCGGCGGCGCGGCATTGGGGTAATCGAAATAGCAGGGCGGCGCTTGAAATGCAAGGCCGTAGAACGGGCCGCCGTTATCCGGCATGCCTGCCGGCAGCGGGATGGGCGGCCGGGCAAAGCGCACCACCCGTGCCCCGTCCAGGGGCCGGGGAAGGACGAGGGGCCGGCTGAACGCGGCCGCCTCCCGCCGCAATGCGTCCATCCAATGGGCCTCGGCATGAAGCCCCAGGGCCGTCTCGCGGGTAAACGCAAACTTCAGCGCCGTGGCAGCCCCGTTTCCGTGGTGCCGGACCGCGGTCCGGCCGTGCCAGGCCCATCCGTTGGCCGGGGCAGCGGGCGGGTGATCGAGGATGTCCTCAAGGGC
>JBJKPT010000609.1:0-4397 GCA_046706045.1 Desulfobacterales bacterium | reverse complement strand
CGTCGAGGCCCCGGGGCTGATCGAAACCGGGATGATCAAAGACGCTCCCGTTGCCAACATCAAGGCCATGATCCCCCTGGCCCGGACCGGGCGGCCCGAGGAACTGGCCCGCGATGTGCGGTTCTTGTGCTCCGAGGACGCTTCCTACATCACCGGCCAGGTGATCGGGGTCAACGGGGGAATGTTCTGATGCGCAGAAGCGACGTGACGGCCCGCTGGAAGAACCGGTCTTTTCGGATCGGGGCGGGTGCGATGCTGGTTCTTGCCGCGGCCGTCACCGCCTACGGCGGCACCGACACCCTGGCGAGCCTTCGGGCCTCGGCCGGCGTCATCCGGAGCGTGCAAGCCGATTTCGTCCAGGAAAAACATTTGAAGATGCTCGCCGAGCCCCTGGTGTCCCGCGGCGAGATCGACTACCGGGCCCCGGACGCCCTGCGCTGGGAATACCGGACCCCGATCCGCAGCATTCTTCTCACCATGGGCGGAAAGACTCGGCGTTACATCGAATCCGACGGCAAGCTCACCGAGGCGACCGATGTCGGTTTTGATGCCATGCCGATGATCATGCAGGAGATATCCAACTGGATGCGGGGCCGGTTTGACGACAACCCGATGTTTGCCGCCACCCTGGAGCCGCACAGACGGATTCGGCTCACCCCCCGGAATCCGGGAATGGCCCGGATCATCCAGGAAATCGATCTTTTTCTCTCGGACCGGCCCGGTGTCATCGACAGCGTGGTCATCCATGAGAGCAAGGACAGCTACACCCGCTTGGTCTTTTCCAACACCGTGATCAACAAGCCGATCCCCGATGCCGTGTTTACGACGATCCGATGACCCCGATCCGCCGCGTTCTCCCATTGCTGATGGTGCTCGTTACGGCCGGTTGCGCCGGTCTTCCGAGCCTTGCCCCGATTTCCGGACCCGGGGCAAAGGCCCTTGAAACGGCATGCGACACCCCCTTTGTCCACCGGCCCTGGCGTTTTCTCCATGCCATCACGGTCACGGTGGCCGGCCGCCGGAAATCCGGGATTCTGGGGTTGACCATCCTGCGGCCCGAGACCCGCGCCGTTCGCTGTGTGGTCATGACCATCGAGGGGCTGGTGGTTTTCGACGCCCGCGACGACGGAACCCTGCACGTGTACCGGGCCCTTCCGCCGTTTGACCGCCCGGGGTTTGCCCGGGGCATGATCAACGACATCCGGTTGATATTTTTTGTGCCGAAGAGCCCGGTCGCGGCCCTGGGAAGGCTTCCCTCCGGGGCACCGGTCTGCCGTTACCGCAATCCGGACGGGTCCACGGAGGATGTCGAGGTCGACTCCGCCGGGCACTGGGAAATCCGGAAATACGATCCCAGGGGGCGGCTCTCGCGCACCGTGCGGGTGCTTCCCGCAATAGCCGGGGCCGCCCCGGGCCCCGGGGGGTTTCCCCGGCGGATTTCGCTTACGGCAGAGGGCCGGCTCGGCTATGCCCTCACCCTGGAACTGCTTGAGGCGGCGCCGGTGGACCGCGATGCGGCGGCCGGCGGCAAATCAAAGGACACGCCATGAAATTTCGACTCATCTACCCGCGCTGGCCCAAGCTCCGGCGCCAGACCGAGTTTCATCTCCCGCCCCACGGACCGGTGGTCTTTGCCGCAACAATGCCCGATGACGTCGAAATCGAATTCATCGACGAGAATCTGGAACCCATCGATTTCGATGCCCCGGTCGATTTTGTCGGGATCTCCATGATGCTGACCGTTCAGGTCAAACGCGGCTGGCAGATCGCCGACGCCTATCGGGCGCGGGGGGTGAAGGTGATTTTCGGCGGGATCGCCACCATGCTCCATGCCGAAGAGACTCGCGCCCATGCCGACGCGGTCTTTCTCGGCGAGGCCGAGGGCCGGATGGCGGAAGTGATGTCGGATTTTCAAAAGGGGCGGCTCAAACCGGTCTACGATTTTATGCATTCGCCCCCGCCCACGGAATGGATCGGACCGGCCCGACGCGACATCCTCAAGCGGGATCTTTACAATTACAAGGGTATCCAGATGGTCGATCTGGTACACGCCTCCCGCGGCTGCCGCTACCATTGCTACCCCTGTGCGGTGCGCTACCTGGGCGGCCGGCAGTTTCGGCCCCGGCCGGTGGCGGCCGCGGTCGCGGAGATGGCCGGTATCGACAACCACCGGCTCTTTGTCGTGGACAACTCTCTGGCCCAGGATACCCGGTGGGAGAAGGAACTGTTCCGGGAGATGATCCCCCTTAAAAAGAAGTGGTGCAGCCACCCCATCGAAGATAAACCCGAGGTGCTCGATCTCGCGGCGCGTGCCGGGGCCTGGTACGTCTACCAGGCGGTCTTCGACACCTCGGACTATATCCGCGAACGGATAAAACGTTACCACGACCACGACATCGCCGTGGAAGGAACCATTCTCCTCGGCCTGGATCATCACACGGAAGACGGCATCCGCCGGCTCATCGATTTTTTGCTGGAAATCGATCTGGATCTCGCCGAATTCACCGTCTTGACCCCCTTTCCCCACACCAAGGCCTACGATGAACTGAAGCGGCAGAACCGGATCCTTTCCTACGACTGGGACGAATATTCCGCCGACAAGGTCGTCTACCGGCCCCGGCACATGTCCGCCGAGCGGCTCCAGGAGCTGCTCGAACATGCCTGGGACACGTTTTATGCCGCCGAAGCCCAGGAGATCAAAATGTTCAAGCTGTTCCAGCGCGTGGTGCGAAAGGAGATGGCCGAGAACACCTTCCGTCCCCGGCGCGCCGAGATGCGCCGCACCGCCTTCGGCCGGCGGCTGGGGGGCGGGGAGGGCGGATGATATGGCCCTCTACATCCGATGGATCCGAATCGAAATCGGCGGGTTAAGAAAAAACCGATCCCGATCCCGATTTCGATTTCGATGGCGATTTCGATCCCGATGAAATCAAAAAAACGCCCGGGAACGGCATCACCGTTTCCCGGGCGTTTTCATCGAATCCAGACCGGCGTGTCGCCGGGGGGAACTACTCGTCCGCTTCCGGATGGAAGACGTCGACCTCTTGCAGGTCCTCGCCGAGGTATGTCCGTTCCTTGGGACCGAGAATGCCCAAGGAAAGGGCGATCAGGGTCCAGAGGTGGACGGCTTGCCACTTGTGGTCATGGATTTCGCTCAGATCGTGGATCTGGGCGTGGCAGTTGTGGCAGGGCGTGATGCAATAGTCGGCGCCGGTCGCGAGAATCTGGTTGGCCTTGAGCTGGCCGTAGGCCCGCCGCTGATCCGGGTATCCGGATTGCAGGAACCCGCCGCCGCCGCCGCAACAGAAGTTATTCGACCGGTTCGGGGTCATGTCGATGAAGTTTTCCTCGCCAACCACGGATTTGACCACGAAGCGAAGGTCTTCGGCCACCGGGTCGCCGAAGCTTTTTCTGACGAGCTGGCAGGGGTCCTGAACGGTGAAAGTGACATGGCGCTCCTTGTTCCAGTCGGAGCTGACCTTGAGTTTTCCCTCACGGATCCACTGGGCGTAGTATTGGATGATGCTGCGGATTTCGAAGTTGTAGTCGATCTTGAATTTTTTCAGTCCGGCCCGGACTGCGAAGAGTTCGTGCCCTCACTCCGTATTGAGCCAGACCTTGGCGCCAAGATCCTCCACCGCTTTTTTCTTGACCTCGACGATGTGCTTCCAGCTCTCGTTGTCGGCCATGAACATGCAGTAGTTTTCCGCGGCCCATCCCTTGCTGGCGTAGGTCCAGTCCGCACCGGCAAGGTGCAGGATCTTCCAGAGGGGGACCATTTCGTCGGGTTCGGTCACCGGCTCGCGGGAGTTCTGATTGAGCACGAATTCCGCGCCCTCCTTGTCGATGGGGGCTTCCATCTCCGCGAATTCGGGCTGGGATTCCCGGTATTCTTCGAGGACGTCCTCGACCACGAACTGGAAGTCTTCCGCCGTGGCCCCCATGGCGCTGCACGTGTCGCTTTTGAGCGCCATGTCGCAGGAACCCCGGATCCCCTTGGGGCGCTCGTCCCGTGGCCACGATTGGCGCGTATTGAAGACCAGCTGGGGAATGTCGATTTTCATGGGGCAGACGTAGATGCAGCGCATGCACATCGTGCACCACCAGACCCATCCCGTGTGCGTGACCTCTTCGTCCATGCCGAGCGCGGCCATGCGCAGAAACTTGCGCGGGTCCATCCCCTCCAGCCCGCTGGCCGGACACCCCGAGGCGCAGGCGCCGCAGGTCAGGCAGAGGTTCAGGTTCCCGCCTTCGGGCAGGATCGCCTTTACCTTGTCCATAAAGGTGGATGTTTTCGGTCCACCGATTCGGATTGCTTCATTCGTCATTTTCAGACTCTCCTTGCATTGGATCATCGGATATTCGACCGATCAAAACGCCTTCACCATCGCCTATTC
>JBJKPT010000608.1:0-7266 GCA_046706045.1 Desulfobacterales bacterium | reverse complement strand
ATTCCGCGCTACGGGGTGCCGGATCGTTTCGTCTTTGTGGATACCCTGGCAAAGACCAGCGTGGGAAAGCTGGACAAGAAGGTGATGCGACGGAGCTACCAGTGATTTGAACCGTCAGGCGTCCTCGGTGGTGATGCGGCCAAGGTCAAAGCCCAGGCCGTCCGTGATTTTTAACTTCCCGTCCCCGCAGGTGCAGCCCTTGCGGAAGATCTCCGCAAGGGCCCGGCGGGGATTCGCCCCGGGGGCGTAGGCGATCTCGATCGTTTGCTTGCAGTTGACGCAGACGAGCCGAATGGGCACCATTTCAAAAACCAGTTCGGCGCCCTCGGCCCCGGTACCCTTGCTGAGGTAGTCGAAAAAGGCCTGGACCGACTGGGGCACGATCGCGCTCATCCAACCCACGCGCAAATGCATTTGCTTTATTTTCGCGCCCCCGGCCTCTTTGAGGGCGAGGTCGATCATGGCCTGGGTATAGGGCATCTCGTGCATCTAGTGCCCCTTTCGTTCCAGACACCGTTTTTTTACCCAGGCGCACCATCCCTCCACGCGGGTCTGCGCCAGGCACGAGAGCTCGAAGACGATCAACCCGGGGTTGACGCCCAGCGCGCTTTTGCGGATATCCGAAGCCTTGACCGGCAGATACGGTTCCAGGTCGATCTTGTTGATCACGAGAACGTGGGCCGACGTGAAGGTCTCCGGGTACTTCAAGGGCTTGTCCGCACCCTCGGGCAGGCTCGATACCACCACGCGGACGTCTTCGCCCAGATCCCAGGCCGTCGGGCAGAGCAGGTTGCCGACATTTTCGAGGATGAGCAGATCCAACCCGTCAAGGTCCGCACCCGCGAGGGCGTTCTGGATCATTTTCGCGTCGAGATGGCATCCGCCCAGGGTGTTGATCTGAACGGATTCTACCCCGAATGCACGAACCCGCTCGCTATCGAGGCCCGTGTGGGGATCGCCTTCGACGACCAGGATCCGGAGCGTGCTTCCGAGCCGTTCCGCGGTCCGCTCGATCAGGGCGGTCTTTCCCGCACCGGGGGCGGCGATCAGGTTGATGCAAAACAGCCGCCGGGTGCGCCACGTTTTCCTCAACCCGGCGGCAACCGTGTCGTTTAGGGCGGTAACGGACTTGTTGATCGCGATTTCCATGGGGCTTTGTCGATCTTAGGCTTTCGCCGGGGGCTTCATCTCGATGGCACTGACGGGGCATGCCGTGGCGCAAAGACCGCAGCCGCGGCAGGCTTCGGCATCGAAGATCACCCGCCGGCGCTTTTTGCCCTCTATTTCGATTTTTTGCCCGTCGTGCCGGAAGGCGCTGAACGGGCAGCGCTTGGTGCACAGCCCGCAGTGAACGCAGGTGTCGAGATTTCTCTGAGCGACAAAATGCGTGCGCGGATACGTTTTTTGGCTTTGAAGCAGTTCGGCGGCCCTTAACGGAAAGCAACAGCAGGTGCAGCAGTTGCAAAAGCCGAACAGCGCCTCTCCGGGCCGGGACGTTGCACCGATATGCATGAGGCCGTCCCGGTCGGTGTTGATGACGATCTCCTTGCACTCCTCCTTGCTGACCACGCGCCCAAGGCCCCGCTCGATGGTGTAGCGGGCCCCGTCGTCGAAGCGGATGCACGATTCGCGCATGTGGTTGCAGGCCAATTCCGCGGAGCGGCAGTCGCAGTTGAGCACCACGTGAAAGTTTGCCGCCTCGACCTGCGCCAAGGCTTCTTCCAGAAGAAGAAAATCCGTTTGTTTGATCTGGAAATGCGCATCCGGATTTTCCTTTATCTTCTCCACGACGGGTTTGACTTTCTCGACATAGTTGTCGAGCCACCATTGGCTGATCTCTTTTCGGACATCTTCGGGAATATCGGTCCAGTTCTCTTCGGTGGTCACCGGATCGAGCCGGTCGTAGAAGCGGGCCGGGGCGAAGCGAAGCTTGCGGTTTTTTTCCTCCACGTAGTCAAACACGTAATTGACGGTCTTTCCGTCGACGACTTTGCTGACCACGTGACGCCGGTACGCGCGAAGCAAAAAGGTTTCGGCGGCCTCGGGGTCAAGCCCCAAGCGCTTGCCCACCTCGGCGGCGTCGAGGGTCTCTCCGTTCATGGCGAGGATGAGATCGATCTCCCCGGGTTCGATCACCAGCTCGATGTAGCGCCGCATGGCGGGCGGGACCTGGAACAATTCATTGAACGCTTCGATTCTTGTCATTTCGTGCCGTTACCGTCATCCTTCATCGGCCCGTGGTTTCCGGGCGTGATACGATTCGGGATTTTTCAGGATGTACTGAATTTCTTCTTTCACGGTATCGGGCAGCGGCTCGGGCCGGTGGCTTTCCATGATGGCGATGGTTTTCTCCTTGAGCCGTTTTCCCAGGGTGGTGCCGCCCTTGGCAAGCCACCCGGACCTGCGGTCGCGGTTGAACAGGGTCGGCTGCCATAGCTTGCGAAAGTGTCGAAAGGTGTGCTCGCTGGTCATGTGGTTTCCCCCGGGGCCCGCGCGGTGGATGACGTCGAGGGCCATGGACTCGGGATCGAAGGAAAAACCCGCTTCGAACGCACGCATCATGCCGATGACTTCGTCGCAGAAGACGATGAGCTCCGGGGATGTGGTCAGGCCCGATTCCATGTAGCCCACGTCGTGGGCCAAGTGTTCCCCGGTGAAAAAGGCCAGCATGATGGTCGAGGTCGCATCGGCGGCGGCCTGTTCGTCCATGACGTTGCTGTCGGTGTGGCCGGCATACCCGAAATGGGGCAACCCGTAAAAGCGCGCCATATCGGCCACGGCCGCCCTGGCCAGCATCCACTCCGGTGCGTTGTAGACACTGATGGCGGTTTTCATGTCGATGGGGTGCTGGCCGCTGCCGTACACAAACGGGGCGCCGGCACGCTTGAGCTGGTGGATCACGATGCTCGAGAGCACTTCGGCATTCCCCAGGGCAAGGGTGGCGGACATGGTCACCGGTGCGGTGCCTCCCATCATCGGCGCGGGTTGGTGAACCACGGGTATGGCCTTTTCCGCTGTGAACAGCAGCTTCTCAAGGGAATCTCGGGGCTGGACCAGAGGGGTGGTCACCTGGCTGTAGCTGAGAAGGGTGGGGTAGAGGCGCAGGGCGTCCTCGCCGCCTGCCGCGGCCGCGGCCATGGCGTGAATGGCTTCGCAGTCCGCGCGGCCGTCCGCGATAAAAACGATCGGCTTTTGGGTGTGCTCCATGAGCAGGGCGAACTGGGTCCGGAAACGCTCCTTTTCCGCGACATCGGAAGGGGTTCCCATGGACATGCAAAAATCGATCTGAGGAAGGGCGTCCACCAGGCGAATGCACTCGACGACCTCACGGGTGCCAAAGGGAACGGGGCTTCCGGTGCGGGGGTCGAGAAAGTTCGAGCAATCCGATCCGGTGCCGAAATGGATCTGGCCGTCTTCCAAGCGAAGGGCCGGCGCCGTATCGCCGCGGCGGCACAACACGAGCCCCGACGGGGCTTGGGCCAGCGCCCACTGAATCAGGTTTTCGGGAATAAAGACAAGATTTTCGTCCTTGATCACCGCATCGGTTTCCCGCAGCAGGTCCAGGGCCTCGGGATGGTGGACCCGCACCCCGGTGCGGCGCAGGATTTCGAGGGCGGCGCGATGGATAAACCGGCACTGTTTCTCGGTAAGCAAACGGAAATCGGGCTTGGCATTGTCAGGATGGAACATCGGAGGCTCCTGATTATGTTTTTTTCTTGACACCGCACGATCAACTTGTGTATACAATTTGCCGCACCATGTCAAGCCTAAAAACGTGCGGGACCGCCGCACCAGCCGGCAAGCGGCCGCCGGATCACGTCCCGGCCGATTGCGCCGATTCGCGGCGGAAACGTCGTCCGCTTCCGGATGGGCAAGTGCATCGTGGCGTCACGGGCGCCTGCGGTTTCCACGATTCTTTTCGGCACCCAACGAGGGAATCGCGCTGAGGAGCCATCCGGGAACCGCATATCGATAAGGAGAAAAGGTAATGACCGACGAAGTCGCTTTCAGCCCCCGGCTGACGTTTTTGAGCCCGGAGGACAAACAAAAAATTCATGCCGCCATCCTCGAACTGCTCGAGTCGACCGGCATGACCGTTTACCACGACAAGGCCCTTGCCGTGCTCAAGGCGGCGGGCTGCCGGATCGAGGGGGAAAACCGCGTCAAGGTGCCGTCTTCGCTGGTGGAATCGGACCTGAAAAGCGCCCCGAAAAACATCGCGATCTATGATCGGGAGGGAAACCCGGCCATGGATCTGGGCGGGCGCCGGGCCTATTACGGGACCGGCTCGGACCTTCTCTCCCATGTGGATGCCAAAACCGGGGGGCGGCATCGCACCTCGATAGCGGACATCAAAAAGGCCGCGCGGGTCTGCGACGCCTTGCCCAACATCGATTTTATCATGTCCTATGCCCATCCCCATGAGGTCGATCCGCACCGCGGGTACCTGGAAAGCTTCCGGGTCATGGTGGAAAACTCCACCAAGCCCATCGTCAATACGGCGGAAGGCCGCCCGGACCTTTCCGAAATGTGGAAAATCGGCACAATTCTGCGCGGCGGGGCGCAGAAGCTCCGGGAAAAGCCGTACTGGATTCAGTACGACGAACCCATCAGTCCCCTGAAGCATCCGTTTGCCAGTGTGGACAAACTCATCTTCTGCGCCGAGACCGGCATGCCGGTGATCTACTCCCCGGCGCCCATCGCCGGCTCCACGGCCCCCATGACCGTGGCCGGCCACGTGGTTCAGGGCCTGGCGGAGTCTTTCTTCGGGCTGGTGATCCACCAACTCACGGCCGAGGGGGCGCCGTTTCTCATGGGTATCGGCCCGGCCGTTCTCGACATGGCCACGGGCCAGTGCTCCTACAACGCCCCCGAGTACCTGATGTCCCTGATGGTCATGGTGGAGATGAGCAAGCACTACGACATTCCCAACTGGGGCTATGCCGGCACGAGCGATGCTCAGATCCCCGATATGCAGGCCGCCTTTGAAGGCGGCGTCCTGACCTTCATGTCGGCCCTTTCCGGCTCCAATCTGAATCATGACGTGGGCTATCTGGATTTCGGCCTGACCGGCTGCATCGAATGGGTCGTGGTGATGGATGAATTCATCGACCAGATCCGTCGCATTCAAAAAGGCATTCCCGTCACCGATGAGACCATCGCCCTGAAGGTCATCGGGGAGGCCGCGCGGACCGGGCAGTTTCTGACCCATCCCCATACCCTGAAGCACCTGCGAGCGGTCCAGTGGCGGCCGAAGCTCATGAACCGCATGGGCTATGAGAAGTGGTCCCAGAGCGGCGGTCTGAGTCTTTTGGACAGGGCTGCCAAGAGAACCGAAGAAATCCTGGCCGGTCACCGGACCCGTCCCCTGGATCCGGCGCTTTCGGAGCGGATCGAGGCATCCGTGGCAGGCTTTCATGGGTGAAAACGATCCCGGAGGAGGAAGCCGCTTAAAGCCCGGTCGAGATTTTCCGGAATGCGGGTGAAGGGGCGCGGGCGGCGCCGGCTGCGCTAACGCCCCCCAACCCGAGGCAGAGGGAAAACGCGTTTTCCCGCGCCCCTGTCGTTGAGTCGGGGGGTAACGTCCGGTGCCGCTCGCCGGCCTCTCGGAACGCCGGTTCGGCGCGCCGAAAGGCTCTTGTTTTTTCAGGGGTTACGGACGGGCTTCAGCGGCCGAGCTCGCCGATGATCTGGCGTAACGGATCGGCCTGGGGATTGGAGACGATGTTTTTGATAACGATATCGGCGGTACTGACCGCCTTCTGGTAATATGCCCAGTCGAGTTCCTCGCGCGGCCGGATCACGGCTCCTTCCGCGGAAATACCGCCATAAAGCCCCATGGTTCGGGAAAACGCCAGGACATCCACCGATTGCGCGGTTTGCCCGATGCCCACGGGTCCCGTGGCAACGGAAACATCCACACCCAGCTTGAAGGCGGTGGATAAGAGCGAGAGCACGCCTTTCTGGCTCATGATCAGCAAGACCACTTCCGCTTTTTCCCAGCCGGCCTGAAAACCGAAGGATCCGGAGCCCATGCTGAAAAACGCCGGATAGCTCCAGCGGTCCGTTGTTCCGTCGCGGACCAGCAGTACGCCGGTTCCGCCGGAGCCGCCGAAAACAAATCCGGCGCGGACGAGGGAGGGGATGACCAATACGGCCCTGGCTTTTTTCACATTGTCCCGAAACGAGGTCAGATTCGGGTCCACCTGAAAGTTGCGGAGGGTATTTTCGGCAGATAGGACCACCTGCTGTTCGGGGGTCGCTTCCGTGACGGCGAGCGCCGTCCCGACGAAAATGAACAGTAGCGCGGCAGTCGCAACACCGATTCGGTTCAAACGGCGATACCTTTGCTTCATGGTGCATCTCCTTTTTGCTGCGGGGGGTTAATGCCCGATGCAACGCTCAAGCGCTGCCCTTATACCCAGTTTCACCCCGCGCCGCAATAGGGCCGGCGAAACCCAAAAACCATTATCGGTAGGCCCTGGAAAATGTTATCCTTCGTAAAGGCTCGTGATCGGTATTCAACTTATCCTGGATATGGCCATGAAACGTCCGGAATCCAAACACTCCATCATCAAGCAGCACCTCGTCCAATCAATCCATCTTCGCCAGTTCACGGACCGCCTTCCCTCCGAGAACGAGCTGGCCGGAAAGTTTGCCGTCAGCCGGATGACGGCCCGAAAGGTGCTTATCGAGTTGGCCCACGAGGGGGTCGTCAAGCGGGTGCAGGGCTGCGGGACCTTTGTCCGGAAACAGGATTTCGCCACGAGCTATTTTACCATCCAATCGTCCCGGAAGCAGGCCGAATCCCTCAAGGTGAAACACTCCACGAGGGTTCTGGAATTGGGTGTGCTTGCCGAGCCTTCTTCCGAGGTTGCGGCCAAATTGCATGATGCCCCGCAGATTATCCGGGTCCGGCGCATCCACTTTTACGATGAAAAACCGGTGCGATATGAAATCCGGCACCTTCGAGGCGATTTGTGTGCGGGAATTCTCTGGGAAAATCTCCAGGAAGCCTCCATCCACGACCTGCTGGTGGATAAATTCGGACTGCCCCTCACGAAAGCCTGGCAGAAAATCACCGCGGTGGGCATGCCGCCGGCAATCGCGGCCCTTTTTGAAGAGCATGCCGGGTACCCGGCCTTTCATATCGAGCGCATCACCTACACCTATGAAAAACCGGTCACCCTGGTGGAATATTACATCCGGGGGGAAGTGGCCTTCGAGGACGAATTCTCGCCTGCGTCATGAGCGCCGGGGCAATCC
>JBJKPT010000607.1:0-7474 GCA_046706045.1 Desulfobacterales bacterium | reverse complement strand
TTACGGTCTCTGCCGGAGCCGCCGGATCGTCATCGAACCCGGTGAAGAAATGGAGGCCGATGACGGGATGGCCCGCGTTTTTGAGCAACCACGCGGTGACGAGGGAATCGACTCCGCCGCTCAAGGCTACGGCGATTGAGGGTCTCATCGGCGGGTCAGAACACCGTCTCGCTGATGGGCCGGATCTCCATGGCCCGGGCCGGACACGCGGGGACGCACAACTCGCAGACGCTGCATTTTGTGAGATCGAAATCGACCGTCATTTCCGGCCGTTGGACGCTGAGCGCGCCGGTGGGGCAGACGGCCGTGCAGGCCCCGCAGTGAATGCACTTGCGATGGTCGCGCTTGACTTCCCGGGAGGCGTTTTTGACCATCACGCCATTGTTTTTCAGATACGCCACCCCGTCCCTGAAATTTTTCCGCGCACCGGAAAGTTCGAGGACCATGACGCCTTCTTCCCGGGGAAGAATGGTGGCATTGAGGATATTGAACACCAGATCGAATCGGCGCACCAGATCGCAAACCACCGGTTTCTGGACGACGGTTTTCGGAAAATGCAGCACCAGGATTTTTGAATACACGGCACGGAGCTTTCGGTTAATGGAATGAATTGTCTTGGCGCCACCCTCCGGCACGGGCGGTGGCCGCTACGAGCGAACGTAAAGGGAATCGACCGGGATGTCAACACGGCCCGGAAGAAAGCGGATTTCGATTTGGGTTGCGGTAGCGATTCCGATGGCGGTCTGCCATTCGCGACATCGGTTTTGGGGTTGCGTGCACGAATCGATCCCGATCCCGATTTCGATTTCGGGGCGGGCCCGGTCATCTCGTCGGCGAAGCCCGGCCGGGCGCCGTTTTATTGCTTTTTCGCGCCAAATAATCTATCCTGGATCATCGGAATTCCCGGGTCGTGCAGGCGCACGGGAACCAGGAAGGCCGTTTTTGTGTCATGAGACGTCGGGCGTCAATCAATGATGAAACCGTAAAAGGTCCCCAACCCGTCGTGCCGGACCTGATCCGGCATCCAGAACATATTGAAATTACTGGATTCCTGCTTTCGCCGGAATGACAACGAAGTCGATTGGACGACTTTTTACGAGTCCGTCAATCAATGGCCGATTGAATTTTTCTGCCTTTTGCGATGAATCCTTACGCCTATTTGTCCACCAGCATCGTCGTCAAGGCGCTTTCCAACCTGTCGCGTGCCCGCATTCACTTGCACGGGGAGGAACACGTGCCCCGGCAGTCCGCGATTTTCGTCATCAATCACTTCACCCGGATCGAAACGCTCCTGATGCCGACGTATCTGCATTCGCTGACCGGCATGCCGATCTGGTCCCTGGCCGATGCGGGGTTGTTCACCCCGACCCTGGGCGCTTTTCTCGACATGGTCGGCGCGGTGTCCACCCAGGATCCGGACCGGGACCGGCTCATCATCAAGACCCTGTTGACCGGCGATGCGGCCTGGATCATCTACCCCGAAGGATGGATGGTCAAAAACAAGAAGCTCATCGAAAAAGGCCGATACATGATCGCCTACGCCGGCGGCAAGCACCCGCCGCACACCGGGGCGGCCACCCTGGCCCTTCGGACGGAATTCTACCGCCAGCGCATGGCCCTTCTTTCCAAATCCAAACCGGAGGAGTTTCGGCGGCTGCGGGAAGGTTTCGACATGGCCGCCACCCGGCCGCGGTTCGACCAGGCGGTGGTGCTCGTGCCGGTGAATCTCACCTATTACCCGTTGCGTGCCCGGGAGAACGTGCTCAGCCGGCTGGCGGCCCGTTTCGCCACGGATTTGCCGGAACGCTTCATCGAAGAGCTGATGACCGAGGGGAGCATGTTGCTTTCCGGCGTCGACGTGGACATCCGGTTCGGCCCCCCCGTCGATGTGGCCCCGCACCTGCGGCACCGCCGCATCCAGAAAGACATTCATTCGGCCGCCTCCTTTGACTTCGACGATCCGATTCCCTGCATCCCCTGCATGCGAAAGGCCGCCCTGCGGCTGATGAAACAATACATGGATGCCATCTACGGCATGACGACGGTCAACCACGACCACCTCTTCGCCACCCTGTTTCGCCACAGCCCGGGCCGGCGGATCCGAACCGAAAGCCTCCGCCGCCGGGCCTTTGTCGCCGCCACGGCCCCGCTCCGGCGCATGGGGGTCTTCACCCACACCAGCCTGGACGAAAACCAGGTCCACCTGCTCATCGACGACCGTTTCGGCTAATTCGCCGATTTTTATGCCCTGGCCATCCGGCAAAAGGGGGTGCGGCACCACGATGATTTCCTTGAAAAGCGGATGAATGCCTTTGGGGGCCCATTTGATTTCAATCGCGTGCGCATCGAAAACCCCCTGGCGGTCATCGCCAACGAGGTGGAACCCCTGGGACGGTTGACCCGGTACCTCGGCCGGTTGGCCTGGATGCCGGATTTCTGGATTCGGCGGCGTATCGCCGGAATGCTGCTCGGTGCGGAGCGGGCCGCTTTCGACGCCGATTACGAGAAGTATTTTATCGACGGCGAATCCAAGGAAAAATCGGTGGGGCGGCCCTACCTGCTCAAAGGCCGCACCCGGGGGTTGGGCATCCTGCTCGTTCACGGGTACATGGCGGCCCCCTTGGAGGTTCGGGAACTGGCCGATTACCTTCACCGCCGGGGGGTCTGGGTATACGCGCCCCGGTTGAAAGGGCACGGCACCTCGCCGGAAGACCTTGCCCTGCGCCACTACGCCGAGTGGGAGGCATCGGTGGACACGGGCTACGCGATCCTGCGGCAACAATGCCGCCGGATCGTGGTGGGCGGATTTTCAAACGGGGCCGGGCTGGCCCTCGGGCTCGCCTCCCGGATCCCGGAAATCGCCGGGGTATTCGCCATTTCGCCGCCGATGCGGCTCCAGGATTTCTCCGCACGGTTCGTGCCGGCCATGGACGCATGGAACCGGTTGATGAAGAAGTTTCGTCTCGAAGGCGCCCGCAAGACCTTTGTGGACAATCATCCGGAAAACCCGGGGATCAATTACCACCGGAACCCCATCGCCGGGATTCACGAACTCGAGCGATTGATGGACCACGTGGCCGGTCAGCTCGATCGGATCAAGATGCCCGCCCTGATCATGCAGGCCCGGGGAGATCCCGTGGTCGATCCAGCCGGCTCCCGGAGCGTTTTCGAACACCTGGGCACAACGGACAAGGTCTATGTCCTTTTCAACTTCCACCGTCACGGCATCGTCCGCGGAGAGGGTTCGGATCGGGTTCACCGGGCGATCTGGGATTTCGTGCGGCGATTTCGCGAAAATGCCTGAGGGTCCGGCATCCCGAAGGGGGGCGTTTCGCCCCCTGTCCCCCGGCGGCCCGAAACAACCGCCCCGCCGGGAAGGCCTGGTTTGCGGCACACATATTGCTAGGAATTGGCCGTCGGACGTTACCGAATCTTCCGTCGGAACGGCCGATGATCATGGGCGTGCGAGATCGGCGCCCAAAGCCTTTGATCCGCCTGACGGCCGGCCGGGGGAGCGGCCGGGTTCGCCGGCCAAAGGGGTTGTGGATGCCGACCGATAGTGGATTGTTTCAGGAGATCATGGTGGAAGCGTCAGCGGAACCGTCACCGGATTGCCCTTACCGTTCAAATTCCTGTCGGCTGATCGAAGAGGTGCGACGTCTTCGCGAAAAAATTCGTCGCCTGGAACGGATGGTGCGTGTCGATGAACTCACCGGCTTTTTCAATTACCGTCACCTGCGGGAGGCCCTCGATGTGGAGATGGAGCGTTCCCGGCGCACGGGGCTTCCGATCGCCTTGGCGATGATCGATCTGGACCAATTCAAGAGGATCAACGACGACTACGGCCATGAAGCCGGAAACCGGATCCTGGTCGCTGTCACGAAGCTGTGGCGGGCGCGGATTCGCAAGGTGGATATCCCGTGCCGGTACGGCGGCGAGGAGTTCCTTGTGATCATGCCCGGCACCCGGCTTGCGGCGGCCGTCCGGGTGGCCGAGCGCCTGCGAAAGGCCTTGGCCGAAACCGGGATGGATTTTGAAAAAAAACAGGAAACCATCACCGCCAGTTTCGGCGTGGACGGTTTCGAACCCCACGAGAGGCTCTCAAGCGATGAATTCATCCGCAGAGCCGATGGGTTTTTGCGCGCGGCCAAGGAAGGGGGCCGCAACCGGGTCTGTCACGACCAAGACCGCGTGACGGCCGCCGAGGCGTCGGTGACGGCGGAAGAACGCGGATTGCTGTTGAATCACCGATGACCGGACCGGGGCTTCCCGAGCCCTGTTCACCTTTTACGCACAGGACAAATTGCATGCAACCAAATCCCATGCCGATGACCATCGGCATCACCAGCGGGAAAGGGGGCGTGGGAAAGACCACCCTCACCGTCAACCTGGCCTATGCCTTGATGGACCGCGGTTTGCGGGTGCTCATCGTCGACGGGGACCTCGGTCTTGCCAACGTGGATCTGCTTCTCGGGTTGACGGTGAAAAAAAACATCCGGGACGTGATGAAAAGCGGGGCATCGCCGGTGGAGAGCATCTGTTTTCCCGAGGAACGCCTGGGGGTTTTGCCGGCCACCTCGGGGGTGACGGAGATGGTGAGCCTCGGCCCGGACGAACGCCGGGCCCTGGAGCACTGCCTGGCCGGGCTGTTCGGCGGCTTCGATTGCGTGCTGGTCGACACCGCGGCCGGCATCGGGGATTCGGTCATCTGGTTGAACACGTTCGTGCGGCACAACATCCTGGTCATGACTCCGGATCCCACGGCGATGACCGATGCCTATGCGCTGATGAAAGTGCTCTCTCAGAAGCACGGCCGGCGGCGGTTCATGGTCGTCTTGAACGGGGTTTCCGGAGAACCCGAAGCCGTGGATATCTATGAAAAATTGAAGACCGTGGCCATGCGTTTTCTCAATCTCGACGGATTGACCTATATCGGCGCCATGGAAACCGATGCCGTGGTGCGCCGGTCGATCCGGCGACAGGCGCCGTTTTATCGGCACGCGCCGAAAAGTCCGCCGGCCCGGGCGGTCGCCCGCATCGGCGATCGATTGATGCGCCTTTGCGAGGTTTCCGCGGGAGCCGGCACGGCAACGACCACATAAAGAGCGCTTATCCCCGGATCCGCGGATTCGGGAACGAACGCCAAACACGATGGAGGTCGATGGGGACCCATGAAACTGTTCAGCCACCCGGCCAAAGACCCGAAAACGACGTCGGCCGCCGGCGACGATTCCCTGCCGGTTGCCGCGCCGCTTTCGGAGACATCTACCCGCATTATCTGTCAACAATTTGAATTTGTTGAAAATTTTTCTGTATCTGCCGACGAGCTCGCAACCGATGCCTTCCGAAAGGAGATCCTCGAATTGGCCGAGGCCTTTCGCGCCCGGCGGCCCAAAGAGCGGTTGGCGCTCCTCTTCGACCGTTCGGTCCCGAACATCGTGGATTTTATTCGTCGCCAGAAGATCTACCTCGATGACCGGGAATCGGGCCTGCGCGACATCATCGATCTTCTCACCAAGGCCATGGCGGCGATTTACGCGGACAACGAGGACTACATCGACAAAGTCATCGCCCACGGGGAACGGATCGATTCCCTGACGCGGTTGGAAGACATTCGGGAAATCAAGGCTTCCCTGTTCCGGGAGGTCGAACACCTGAGGGAAACCGCCTCGCAAAAACGCCGCAACGACGCGCGCGAGGTCGAACATCTCGCCGGCCAGGTGAACGCGTTAAACCATGAGTTGCGCCGTGCCATCGAAGCCTCCCGCCGGGACGGATTGACCGGTGTGTACAACCGGTAAGCCTTTGACCTGCAGATGGAGAGCCTTACCGGGTCGGGGCGCGGCGGTGCCGAGGCGTTTTCGATTTTGCTTCTCGATATCGACAATTTCAAGCGGATCAACGACACGTTCGGTCATCCCATCGGCGACCGGGTTCTCGTGTCGCTGGTGAAGAAATGCGAGGAACTCACCCGGCCCGACGATTTCCTGGCGCGCTACGGCGGCGAAGAATTCGCCGTCGTGATGATCGCCGTGTCGTTGAAGAACGCCGTCCGGCGGGCAAAACAAATCTGCAAAATCATTTCCGGGACCTGTTATACCGTCGACGACACCGAAACCCGGCCCGATCTGAGCGTCACCGTCAGCATCGGCGTGAGCGCCTCCCGGAATGGGGACACCGCGGCTTCGGTGGTCCAGCGTGCCGACGAGGCCCTTTACGAGGCCAAACGTCGGGGGAAAAACCGGGTGGCTTCGGAGCGGTAGGATTCGGCCGCCCGAACGGGCGCCGGTGTAAGGAACGCGACCTCTCCCCGACCAACGGGCTACCCTGTGGCATGAACGCCCGGGTGGCCCTTTGTTTTATTTTGTGACGCTGCGCCGGCCGATGGGGTTTGATAATCGACCCGATTGATGGTACAGATAACGGGGTTGCCGGATGTGCCGGACAGCTTCCGGAGCAGGCCTGGATGAGTAAAAAATAAGGACCGGCCGGCGGGCCGATCCCATGAACGCTCGATGGTGGTACGCCTGGCAGGATTCGAACCTGCGACCTACGGATTAGAAGTCCGTTGCTCTATCCAACTGAGCTACAGGCGCATGGGGTAAGGATTTAAAGAAACGATCGTTATCATACGCGCCCGTTGATTGTCCACGAAAAAGACCAACCCATACCGGGAAAACCCGCCGTTTTCTCACATAAAAGACCGAGCATGGATGCAAACCGCGCCAACAAATCGACGGATAACGAAAGCCCGATGACAGGGCGCCCGGATCTGCCCAACACCCGACGGGTGTCCGCCAAGAACGTCCGCTCGGACAAGGCGGTCATCAAATTCGATCCGCTCCAGCGGTATCTGTCGGAAATCAGCCAATACCGGCTGCTCACCCGGGATGAAGAACACCTGCTGGGCGTTCGCGTCAAGGAGCACAACGATCCGGATGCCGCCTATATTCTCGTGACGTCCAACCTGCGGCTCGTGGTGAAGATCGCCCTGGAATTTCAACGGGTCTGGATGCAAAATCTCCTTGACCTGATCCAGGAAGGCAACATCGGGTTGATGCAAGCGGTCAAAAAATTCGACCCGTACAAGAACGTGAAGTTTTCCTACTACGCGTCGTTCTGGATCAAGGCCTACATCCTCAAATTCATCATGGACAACTGGCGGTTGGTCAAGATCGGCACCACCCAGGGGCAACGCAAACTGTTTTTCAAGCTCAAAAAGGAAAAGCAGAAGTTGATCGACCAGGGCTTCGATCCCAAACCGAAGCTGTTGTCGGAACGGCTCGGGGTATCGGAACGCGAAATCATCGACATGGATCAGCGCCTGGACGGTTGGGACGTATCGTTGGATGCCCCCTTGAAAGAAGATTCCGATACGGAGCGCATCGAGTTTCTCAGCACGGAGTCCTCGTCCATCGAGGATCAGGTGGCGAAAAAGGAGATGGAGATGTTGCTCCATCACAAGATATCGGAA
>JBJKPT010000606.1:0-6027 GCA_046706045.1 Desulfobacterales bacterium | reverse complement strand
GTTTCCGACAGCGGGTTGGTCTGATCCATGAACTGGGAAAGCTGACTCGTACCGAAGAATTCCTTGACCACGGCGGAGACCGGCTTCGGATTGACCAGGTCATGGGGCATCAGGGCGTCGACCTCCTGAAGGCTCATCCGCTCCTTGATGGCCCGCTCCATGCGGACCAAACCGATCCGGTACTGGTTTTCCAGCAGTTCTCCCACGGCCCGGACCCGGCGGTTTCCGAGGTGGTCGATGTCATCCACCACACCCTGTGTATCGCGCAGCTCGACCAGGGTTTTTGCCGTGAGCAGGATGTCTTCCTTGCGCAGAATCTTCAGCTCGATGTCGGTGTCGATCCCCAGGCGCATGTTGATCTTCAATCGGCCGACCCCCGAAAGATCGTAATAGGCCGACTTGAAAAACAGGTGGTCAAGAAAATCCTGGGCCACCTCCGGGGTGGCCGGATTGCCGGGCCGCATCCGGCGATAGATGTCGATGAGCGCTTCTTCTTTGCTGTCCACCTTATCGGTCAGCAGCGTCTTTCGAATGGCTTCGCTCGCCGAGACCCCGTCGATAAACAAGACATCAAATTCGGCAATTCCCGCAGCACGGATTTTTTGAAGAACGTCTTCGTTGATCAGCTCGTTGGCCCCGAGGATGACCTGCCCGGTCGCCGGGTCCACAATGTTCCGGGCGGCGGCCTTGTCGAAAAGTTCATCGAGATCGATGGGAATGCGCTTGATCCCGGTGGCTTCCATCTTGCGCAGGGCACGGGTCGTAAATACCCGCCCCTTGCGCGCGTAGGCCTCCCCGGTCTCCGCATCGATGACATCGACGCTCGCGCGCTGACCCTTGAGACGGCGGGCTTCGAACACCTTGAACGTCTGATCGCCGTCGAGGATGATCCGGTCGGTATCGTAAAAGTACGACAGCAGGTCTTCCTCGCTGTAACCGAAGGCCTTGAACAAAATGGTGATCGGAAATTTGCGCCGCCGGTCGATGCGAATGTAAACGATGTCTTTTGGATCGATTTCCATATCGATCCAGGAGCCCCGTACCGGGATGATGCGGGAACTGTAAATCACCTTGCCGCTGGAGTGGGTCTTGCCCTTGTCGTGATCGAAAAAGACTCCGGATGAACGGTGCAACTGGCTGACCACCACGCGCTCGGTACCGTTGATGATAAACGTCCCTTTGTCGGTCATCAACGGAATGGTGCCGAAATAGATCTCCTGCTCCTTGATGTCGCGGATATTGGAGATACCGGTTTCCTTATCGACATCGTAAACCACCAGGCGGACGGTGATCCGCACCGGAATTTCATAGGTCATCCCCCGGTGAATGCATTCCTGCACGTTGTGTTTGACTTCGGCAAACCGATAAGAGACGAACTCGAGGCTGGCGCTGCCGGTAAAATCCTTGATGGGGAAAACCGACTTGAACACCGCCTGCAGGCCGATGTCTTTACGCTTTTCCGGAGGTACGTCCATCTGCAGGAACCGACCGTACGATTCCCGTTGGACTCCGATCAGATCGGGGATTTCAACGATCTTCCGGATTTTGCCGAAGTTTTTCCTGATACGTCTGCTTGCCAAAGGTCTTTCCGACATGGCATCTCCGAGTCAATGATAAGGGTTACGGATCGAAGCGGTGGATGGTGTCCGCCGGTTGGTGGACGAAAAACGCCCGATCAATGGATTCGATTCGGCGCGGGCCGGGAAACCGCGAAAATGGGAGGATGCCAACGCATCCATCCCATTTTCGCCAATCCCATCGGAATGTTAATTTCAACTGCCGGGCGGGGATCGCTGTTTCGTGTCCTTTTACGGATGTGCGAACTCGTAGGAGAGTCCTATTTGAGTTCGACCTGAGCCCCGGCCTCTTCCAGCTGGGCCTTGATCTTTTCCGCTTCTTCCTTGGCGATACCTTCCTTGACCGGTTTCGGAGCTTCGTCCACCAGGGCCTTGGCATCTTTCAGACCGAGTCCGGTGATGGCGCGAACCTCTTTGATGACGTTGATTTTCTTGTCGCCGGCCGACGTCAAGATCACGTCGAACTCGGTCTGTTCCTCTGCGGCGGCGGCTTCACCGCCGGCAGCGGTACCGGCTGCCATCATGGCCACCGGAGCCGCGGCCGAGACGCCGAATTTATCTTCGAGTTCTTTGATAAGCTCGGAAAGCTCGAGCACCGTCATATTGGAAATAAAGTCAATCACGGCTTCTTTGGTGATGTCCGACATTGGATGATTTCCTCCACTTGCTTAAAATCTTTTTTTGATTCGGTGTTGTCGTCAGATGCCCGTCGTCGATAACCCATGGAACTCAATATGCATTCCGTCTATCGCCGGTGGCACTGCCCTGCTTTCGTCGCCCGGAGAAAAGGTCAATGCAAACGAGACGATCGCGATCAAGCGGCTTCCTTTTTTTCTTTTATTGCCTGCAATGCGTTGAGCAGTCCCGAAGGCACGTTGTAAAGCACACGGACGAAGTTCGTGGGAACCGCGTTCATCGTGGCCAGCAATGTGCCGAGCAACGCTTCCCGGGAGGGCAGCGACGACAGGGCCTTGAGTTGATCGAGGTCCAGGATCTTCCCATCCATGACCCCGGCCTTGATGCCGAACTTGTCATTGGTCTTGGCGAATTCGATCAGGACCTTTGCCGGCGTGACGGGATCGTCGTAGCTGATGGCCACCGCGCTCGGGCCCTTGAAAAAAGCCGTCAGCTTGGCCGTGCCGGTTTCCTCGGAGGCTCGGGCAAGAAGCGAGTTCTTGACGACGCGGTATTCAATGCCGGCGGCCTTCAGCTTGGCCCGCAGATCACTGATGGCCGCAACGTCGAGCCCTTTGTAATCGGTGACGATGACGACCTTCGATCGACTGAACCGCTCGTGCAGGTCTTCGACAACGCTCTGTTTTTCTTGAAGTCTCACGCTGGGTAAACACCTCCTTTCGCATCTGACAAAACCGGAGGCAAACCATCACGACTGGCTTTCCTATCTCGGTAGGCCGGCAGTTCGCCGATTAAACACGCCGCGTGAACCTACGGTCTGTGACAGGTTAATGAACCGTTTTCGTGCCCAAACGGACACTTATGTGATATCCCGTTGCAGCCCGCCGCAACATGGGGCGTTCCCTTTACAGCGTCGGCCGCGTTTCCCGTGTCCCTGTTTCGGATCGGATCGCGAGGTGGAAAACCAGTCACACCTTGATCAGATCTTTGACAAGGGCGGTATCAATCTTGATGCCGGGTCCCATCGTCGTCGAAACGGCGATCCCTTTCAAGTAGATGCCCTTGCTCGAAGACGGTTTCAGCTTGACGAGCATCTCAAGAAAGGCGGTAAGGTTCTGAAGGAGCTTTTCCGCACCGAAGGAAACCTTTCCCATGGGCGCATGGACAATCCCGGCCTTTTCCACACGGAAATCGATCTTGCCGGCTTTGAGTTCCTGTACGGCTTTGGCAACATCGAAGGTCACGGAACCGGTTTTGGCATTGGGCATCAGTCCCCGCGGACCCAGCAATCGGCCGATCTTGCCCACCGTTCCCATGACGTCCGGAGTCGCAACGACCTTGTCAAAATCGAACCAGCCTTCCTTGATTTTTTCGACCAGGTCTTCATTTCCGACATAATCGGCGCCGGCGTCCCTGGCCTCTTTTTCTTTCTCACCCTTGGCAAAGACGAGCACACGGACAACCTTTCCCAGACCGTTGGGCAGCACGACGGTGCCGCGGATCATCTGGTCGGCGTGGCGTGGATCGACACCGAGCCGTACCGCGATATCCACGGTTTCGTCGAATTTCACGTACGACGTGTCGATGACTTTCTGCATGGCCGTTTGGAAATCAAGCCGTTCCAGGCTGTTGACCTTTGCCTTGGATTCCAGGTATTTTTTCCCGTGCTTCGGCATCTTCTTCCTCGCACTCCTTCACGCTTTTTCACCACGTTTGCGCCGGTGACCGTGACGTTTTGCGTCCTCGGCGCCCGGCCGTCGGGCGAAACGTTGGGTTGACCTTCTATCCGACGACTTCAATCCCCATGCTTCTCGCCGTTCCTTCGACGATGCGGCAGGCGGCGTTCAAATCGTAGGCATTCAAATCGGCCATCTTGATCTTGGCGATTTCTTGGACCTGCTCTTGGGTGACCTTTCCGACGTGGTCGCGTTTCGGGTCGGCGGCGCCCTTGGCGATCTTCGCGGCTTTCTTCAGCAACACGGCGGCAGGCGGCGTTTTTGTGATGAACTTAAAGGTTCGATCCTGGAAGACGGTAATCACCACCGGAATGATCATGCCTTCTTCGTTCTGGGTCCTCGCGTTGAACGCTTTGCAAAAATCCATTATGTTGACGCCGTGCTGTCCGAGCGCCGGCCCGATGGGCGGAGACGGATTGGCTTTGCCGGCGGGCACCTGCAGCTTGATCTGTGCGATTACCTTCTTGGCCATTTGATGAACACTCCTGATATTATAGCTTGGTCACCTGGACAAAATCGAGTTCTACCGGGGTTGCGCGACCAAAAATGCTGACCAGCACGCGGATTTTGCCCTTTTCCGGGTTGACTTCTTCAACGGTACCGTTGAAGTTGGCAAACGGCCCGTCGATGACACGAATTTCGTCACCTTGTTCGAAAAAAAACTTGGGCTTCGGCTGAGCCTTGCCCGCTTCCATGCGATGAATGATCGCATGGGCCTCTTCGTCGGTGAGCGGCGTCGGCCGATTGCGGCCGCCGAGAAATCCGGTCACCTTTGCGGTATCGTTTACGATGTGCCACGTTTCATCGTTCAGTTCCATGTTTACCAAGATGTAGCCGGGATAGAATTTGCGAGACGATTCTTTCCGTTTTCCCTTGACCAGCTCGACGATCTGTTCGGTGGGAACCAGGACATCTCCGAATTTGTCGGCACATCGGGAGGTGGCAACCCGCTCTTCCAGGGCGGTTTTCACCTTGTTTTCAAACCCCGAGTAAACATGGACGATGTACCATTTACGTGCCACCATTCGGTCTCCTTGACGGTTATGGAAGAACGAGCTGGATCAATTTCGCCAAACCGATATCGACCCCTCCCAAGAATAGCGCAAAAATAATGACCAGAATGAGCACGACGATGGTAGACCCGATGGTCTGCTTGCGGGAAGGCCACACGACCTTTTTCAGCTCGAATTTGACTTCCCGGAGAAACTGGATGCTTTTTTGGATGACGTTGCGTTGCTGGACACCGGCGGAAACCGATTTTGTGGCCGGCTCGGGTCCTTTCTTTTTCATTTCACGCAACGGCCTCACGACCGCCCCTTCGTTGGTCGATCCACCATTGGACGACGGTTGGTCATCGTCGAGCCGTCTCTGTCGTTTCTTTCGCTTCACGCTCTCGGGCGTTTTGCGTAGCAAGCGTCCCATTGTTCTCCTAAAAAACGGGGAAAGCTCAAAGTCACCGCGTTAGAAAGCCGCCTGCCTTCTTCGCTCGAACCCTGAGCTTTTCCTTGCAGATGAAGTGGCAGGCCAGGAGGGATTCGAACCCCCAACCCCCGGATTTGGAGTCCGGTGCTCTACCAGTTAGAGCTACTGGCCTGCAAATCCCCAAATCATGCCGACGAATCGGTGCGCCCCGCTCGCCGGCAGGGGCCGCATTATTTGGTTTCTTTGTGCGGCGTATGTTTTTGGCAGAATCTGCAGTACTTGCTGAATTCCAGCTTATCCGGCGTCGTACGCTTATTTTTTGTCGTCGTATAGTTTCGTCGTTTGCACTCCGTGCAAGCGAGGGTCACGATGATTCTCACCTGAATGCTCCTTACGGCTTACTCGATGATTTCGCTGACCACGCCGGCGCCGACGGTGCGGCCGCCTTCACGGACAGCAAAGCGCAGTTCCTTTTCCATGGCGATCGGGGTGATCAGTTTCGCCGTGATCGTGATGTTGTCTCCCGGCATGACCATCTCCACCCCTTCCGGCAGCTCCATCACGCCGGTCACATCCGTCGTCCGAAAATAAAACTGCGGCCGGTATCCGTTAAAAAACGGCGTGTGGCGTCCGCCTTCCTCTTTGCTCAAAATGTA
>JBJKPT010000605.1:0-3884 GCA_046706045.1 Desulfobacterales bacterium | reverse complement strand
GCGCGATCCCATGGCATGGCGGCGCCTTCCGGGCACGCCAGCACGGGCACATCACGCCCTTCGGTACCATTGCCGATTGTCGGTTGTCAATAATTTAAGTTCGTTACAGGCCTTCCGCGGCCAACTGCCCGACCAGCTCCCGTTGCCGCTCGGTGAGATGTTTTGGGAGGTTGACCTGAATGATCACAAAAAGATCACCGTTGCGGTTTTCTCCATGAACCGGCAACCCGCGTCCCGGAACCCGCAGTTTGGTCCGGTGCCGCGTCCCCGGCGGAACATTCAGGGTTAACGAGGCCCCATCGAGGGTGGGCACCCTCACCTGGGTGCCGAGCAGGGACTCGGAAAGCTTCACTTCACGACTGACCAGCACATCCGCGCCCTCGACCTCAAACTGAGGATCCTTTATCTGCCGAACCTTCACGTAGAGATCGCCCGGAGCCCCCCCGTAGGCGCTTGGGTCCCATTTTCCGGGAAGCCGCAATTTCTTGCCGTCGCCCAGCCCCTTGGGGATGCGAACGACGATTTTGCGGGTCTTGCCGCCATGCTCGAAAGCGACCGTCTTGCGGACGCCGCCGGCAATTTCCTGAAGGGTCAAGGGCAATTCGTACATCAGGTCCGTGCCTTTGGGCGCGCGCTGACGACCCGCGCCAAAGTGGGATCCGCCCCCCAACCCAGCGGTACTCCCGAAGGGCGCCCCGCCGCCAAAGGAAAATTTGAACCCGCGACCGCCGCCGCCGAAACCGAATTCCTTGAGGATTTCGGAAAAATCGAATCCCCGGAAAATGTCTTCCTGAGTGAAGCGCTGTTGGAATCCATCGGCGCCGAACGTATCGTATTGCTTCCGTTTTTCCCCATCGCTGAGGACGGCGTAGGCTTCGCTGATCTTTTTGAATCGCTCCTCGGCGGCCTTGTCCCCGTCGGCATGGTCGGGGTGGTATTTCATGGCCAGCTTCCGGTAGGCTTTCTTGATCTCCGGCTCGCTGGCGTCTTTGGCAACACCGAGAATCTTGTAGTAATCGGTCTCTGACATGTGAAAACCGTCCTGATCGTTTCTTTTCGG
This sequence comes from Desulfobacterales bacterium, assembly GCA_046706045.1. Taxonomy (GTDB): domain Bacteria; phylum Desulfobacterota; class Desulfobacteria; order Desulfobacterales; family JBDRRP01; genus JBJKPT01. The sequence goes on along the minus strand of JBJKPT010000605.1, from coordinate 2,824 downwards.
CCAAGGCTGCCGCAAAAATAATCGGTAAGCCGACGGGTGTCAAGGACAGCGGGCCGGTGAAAAAATGTCGAACGTACTGAATAAACTGATCATTCGGTATCCGGTACCTGGGGCCCGGACACGCTCCGGCGAGCCTTCAGCGCCACCATCAAAACGGACACCGCCGCCGGCGTCATCCCCGCAATCCGTTCGGCCCGGCCCACGGAATCGGGCCGGATCGTGGACAACTTTTCCTTCAATTCATTGGAGAGCCCGTGAACCCCGGAAAAATCGAAATCTTCGGGAATCCGCACCCGTTCCATTTCCCGGAACCGTTCGATCTCCCGAAGTTGCCGCTGGATGTAGCCTTCGTACTTGACCTCGATTTCCACCTGTCGGGCCACGGCCGCAGCCACCGGTGCGGGCGGCGGGGCCAGTTCGGTCACGGCACCGTAGTCGAGTTCGGCCCGTTTGAGCAGCTGGCCGATGGGCACACCGGTGGTCACCGGCGCCGTGCCCCGGGATTCCAGGTAACGGTTGACTTCGGGAAGGGGCTTTACGACGGTGCGCCCCACCCGCGCAATTTCATCGGCAATCCGGCCTGTTCGATCGCGCACCTCGGCGGCCCGTTCCGGGGCGACGAGGCCAAGCCCGCAGCCGACGGCCGTCAGCCGGAGATCGGCGTTATCTTCCCGGAGCATCAATCGGTACTCGGCCCGGGAGGTGAACATCCGGTACGGCTCCCGGGTGCCGCGGGTGACCAGATCGTCGACCAGCACGGCCATGTAAGCCTGGGAACGGTCCAGGACGAACCGGGGGCGGCCCTGGATCCGGCAGGCGGCATTGATACCGGCCCACAAGCCCTGGGCCGCGGCCTCTTCGTAGCCGGAGGTGCCGTTGATCTGCCCCGCCGCATAAAGCCCGCGGATCCGCTTGGTTTCCAGGGTCGGGTGAAGTTGGATCGGATTGAGGTAGTCGTACTCGATGGCATAGGCCGGCCGCATGATGTCGGCGGCTTCCAGCCCATCGACGGACCGGACCAGGGCGACCTGGATCTCCACCGGGAGACTGTTCCCGAGCCCGCTGGCGTAGATTTCCTCGGTATCGAGTCCTTCGGGTTCTAGGATGACCTGGTGGCGCTCCCGGTCGGGAAACCGCACGATCTTGTCTTCGAAAGACGGGCAATACCGGGCGGAGACGCCTTTGATGAATCCGCCGTAGAGGGCGGATTTATCGAGGTTGTCGCGCACGATGGCATGGACCCGCGGGTTTGTGTAGCCGATGTGGCTGGGCAGCTGGGGCAAATCGATGGATTCCGAGGAAAAGGAAAACGGCCGGGGGATCCCTTCCGATTCCTGCGGCGTGAATTTGGAAAAATCGATGCTCGACTTTTTCAGTCGCGGCGGGGTGCCGGTTTTCATGCGGCCGAGTTCGAAACCCAGTTCCCTCAGGTGACCGGGAAGGCCGTAGGAGCCAAACTCCCAGGCCCGGCCCGCCGGGGTCGCCCGGTCGCCGATATGCACCAGCCCGCTTAAGAAGGTCCCGGTGGCGAGCACCACGGCCGGGGCCGAATAACCGAACCCGGTGGCGTCGAGCACGCCGACCACGTGGCCGTTTTCAACGACCAGCCGTTCGACCATGGCCTGTTTCAGATCGAGGCGGGCCTCGCGCTCGATTGCCGCCTTCATGACCCGGTGGTAGCGATTCTTGTCGTTCTGGGTGCGCGAGGACTGAACCGCCGGCCCTTTTTTGGTGTTCAGGGTGCGGTAGGAAATGGCCGTGCGGTCCGTGACCCGCGCCATCTCGCCGCCCAGGGCGTCGATTTCCCGGACGAGCTGGCCCTTGGCCATCCCGCCGATGGAAGGGCTGCACGGCATGGACGCCACCTTGTCGAGATCGATGGCCGTCAACAGCACCGAACACCCCATCCGGGCCGCGGCAAGCGCCGCCTCGCATCCGGCGTGGCCGGCGCCGACCACGACGACGTCATAGGTCTTGGTATAGGTGCCCATATCGGGGTTTGTTTCTCCTGGAGACCGGGATCGGATTCCATCCGCCGGTTTACTTTTTTCAAAACGGCATGTATAGAACAGCATTTCAATGGGTTGTCAATGCCGATGCCGATTTCCGGCCGGTTCATCGACCCGGGCGGGACAACATGGCCCCCAACCGATACACCGATCTAAACACCCATTTCCGGTCCCTCTTCGGCGAGCGCGTGCACAAACTCACCGTGGATGCGGGGTTCGGCTGCCCGAACCGGGACGGCACCGCCGGCACCGGCGGCTGCATCTACTGCAATGCGCGCGGCTCGGGCACGGGCGGGCACCGGGCGGGAAAAAGCATCACCGAGCAGCTCACCCAATCCCGGGACCGGGTCGCCGGTCGGTTTCACGCGAAGCGGTTCATCGCCTATTTCCAAGCCTTTACCAACACCTACGCCCCGGTGGAAACCCTGCGCCGGTGCTATGACGAGGCCCTTGCCGTGCCCGGCATCGTGGGGCTTGCCATCGGCACCCGGCCCGACTGCGTCGACGACGAGCGCCTCGCCCTTCTCGAATCCTATGCAGGGCGCACGCGGGTCTGGGTGGAATACGGCCTTCAGTCCGCCCACGACCGGACCCTTGGGGCGATCGGCCGGGGCCATGACGCGGCCTGTTTTTTCCGGGCCGTGGAAAGAACCAAGGGCCGGGGCATCCGGATCTGTGCGCACGTGATCCTGGGGCTTCCCGGCGAAGACCGCGGCGACTTGCGGGCCACGGCCGATGCGCTCGCCGCTTCCGCAATCGACGGGGTGAAGCTCCACCTCTTGTACGTCATCCGGGACACCCCCCTCGATCAATGG
>JBJKPT010000604.1:0-2724 GCA_046706045.1 Desulfobacterales bacterium | reverse complement strand
GATGCGGTAGGCATTTTTCATGACTTTTTTGGTATTGACGCTCACGGCATCTCCTTTACGACCTTCGCAACGGCCGGGTCTAATCGATCAGTTTTTTAGCTTTCGGGTAGCGAAACACCGGACCTTCCAGGCAGACATAGGTCTCATCGATCTTGCAGTGACCGCATTTGCCGATTCCGCAGCTCATCCGCCGTTCGAAGGATACCCAGATGTTCTCTTCGGCGACTTTCAGCTTCAGGAGCTCCAGGGTCACGAACTTGATCATGACGGGCGGCCCGACCACAATGAACCGGCTGTTTTCCCGGTCGGCCAGGTTGAGACCCGCGATATGGCTGGTGATCAGCCCGGTATTGCCACTCCAGCCGGCGTCACCGTGATCCACCGTCAGAGTGGCGACGCCCGCTTCCAGCCAGGCCCGGATCTCGTCTTTGAACAGGATGTCGGCAGGGGTTTTGAATCCCAGAAGCACTTCCAGGCTGGTTACCCGCCCGCTGCCGATAAAGTTTTTGATCACCTTCTTTACCGGCGCAAGGCCCGTGCCGCCGGCAATCACTTTGAGATCGGCATCGTGATAATCGCGGTAATCAAACCCGTTGCCGTAGGGACCCCGGGCAAAGAGATGGTCCCCGGGCCGGAGGGCGAACAGGGCATCGGTCAACCGGCCCACCTTGCGGATGGTCATGAAGAGTTTGCCGGGTTCGAAATCACTGACCGAGATGGGGGCTTCGCCGACGCCGGGGATGGAGAGCTGCAAAAACTGGCCCGGTTTGAGCGGTTTGTCCCAGGCCACGGTATAGGTGAAATCGACGGCGGTTTCCGCGGTGACGTCCAGTATCGTCACCTTTTCCGGCAAATAGGGATTGTTCATCGGCTTTTGCCCTCCTCGATCACCTCGGCCAGCGTGTTGATGCAACGGGCAAAAGAGATATATTGCGGGCAGACATCATCGCACCGGCCGCAGCCAACACACTGGTGTTTGCCAAAGCGCCGGTAAAAATCATTGATCTTGTGCATCGCCTTGAACCGCAGCTTGTCGCCGTTTTTGCCGCGAAACGTGAGCCCTCCCGCCATATCGGTAAAGTCGTTTAGCTGGCACCCCGCCCATCGCCTGCTGCGTTCCCCCATTTTCTTATCTGTTCCGAACGCCGCATCTTGCATGGTGAAGCACGAGCAGGTGATGCACGAAGTGTTGCACCTGCCGCAGGCGATGCATCGGGCGGTGTATTCCCGCCAGAGCTCGTGATCGAAAATTTCCGTGGAGAGCTCTTCGGGCTTTGGCACGCGCACCGGCCGCAAATTCTGCCGAACAAATTGAACCGCGAAAGGCTTTGGGGCATATTCCGAAAAATAGGGCGCGAACGCGTCGCTTTTCACATCGACCATGATTTCTTCGCCGAACCTGAACGCCACATCGTAGCGATCGGTCTTGTTGGCGTTCATCGCCACGCACCAGCAGTTCTCGAATCCCGTACGGCACTCGATCATGAAGAACCTGAGCTTGTCCCGCCGCCTCCGGTAATAGAAATCTTCGTCAGGGCCGTTTGTGAGAAAGATCGTGTCCAAACGGTCGATCCCGTTGATGTCGCAGGGTCTGAGCAGGATGGCGATTTTTTTATCATCGATCTCCGGGACCTTGATCTCGTCGCCGGCAAAATAGAACAGCGTCTCCCGGATCGGGTACCCAACCTCTTTGGGGGAAAAATAGCTTTTGCGGTCGAGCTCCAAATCTTCATACCGGCGGATCTCCTGGTAGGTGATTCTGTCCGTATCCGCAAAATTGCCCTTGTCAACGGCCACCATCGGGCCGAAGACTCGGTAATCGCCTTGCAGTTGATCCAGGAACCGGTCGAACTGCTGTCTCGATAATTGGTACCCCATGCACGGTCTCCTTTGCGCGTGGTATGCAGCGTCCCACGAATACACGTGTCAGCGTTATGCAACGGATGATCCTATCGACACAGGACGAAGGAACGCATTGATCTGTGTCAATTATCGGCGGCTTCGTCAGCGGCGAACGCGTTGGCGATCGTTCCGCGCAGCGCCAAACATGATGAAATTGTAAAAAGTCGTTTTCCCCATTTTTCCGTCATTCCAGCGAAAGCCGGGCACGCGGTGGAGCTTTGCGCGATCCGGTGAATTCAACACCTTCTGGATGCCGGAACCGTCATCCCGGACCCGATGCGGACCGGCATCATGGTTTGAGGACTTTATACTGGACCATCAAACTCAAATGGGTTGGTCAAAGGCCCTTGCAATAGACCCTGCCAATTGTTCGAGGGTGTAAAACTTCGTCACCGCATCTCCGATGTGAGCCAATGTCGATGGCTTGAGGAACACTTCCGTATCGTCGTCGGGCATGGCGTTAAGACAGGTATCCACGATCTTGCCCATGCCGGAAAACCGCTCAAATACCTTTTTCTCCGGCCCTCGCCAGGCTGTTCGAAGGTGTCTTCCAGAGGAGCGCCGGCGAAAACGCCAACGCCTTCGTTCGTGGGGTATGCGCCGAAAAAGCGCCCCACCCCCCACAATGCTCGACATAGGTTTCGGGAGGAACCGTATCCAGGCCGGCCCACCATACCCAACCACCCCAATGGGTGTGAAAATGGGGCTGCTCGCCAAATTCGAGTCACCACATGGCTTTCACGGACGCGGCAATCCTCCGGCCCTGCATTCGTCCGGCAGCCGCCACAGTGCCTCTTTTTGTGGGGTCATATGGGTTGGGAC
>JBJKPT010000603.1:0-1956 GCA_046706045.1 Desulfobacterales bacterium | reverse complement strand
GGGCCGCGATCTCCACGGCCCGGCCGCTGAGGTCGAAGTGTTCGGCGATCCGCCGGGTGTGGGCCGTCGAAAGGGAACGGTAGCCGGTCCCATCGGGTCGGACGGCGGGTGCGGCCGCCTCGCGGATCCATGCATCCATTGGCATCGCGGTGTGTTCCTCGATCGTTCGGGGCGTCGGCGTCCTCAACCGCCACCCACCGGCGGGAAAAGACCCACCCGTTCGCCGCCCTGCAGGGGGGTCGAGGGGTCCCGGAGACGGCCGTTGACAAAGATCAGGCTGACTTCCCCGGCCGGAATACCGAACCGTTCGATCAGGGCGGCGACGGTGGTGCCGGGAACAATGGCGACCCCATCGGCCGTCTTCGGGGAAAACGGCTTTAGCGAAGCATACAATTTCAGGTCAATGACGATGGTGGCGTTCATGGGATCATCCGTGCCCGGTCCCCAGGCTTTTACTTTTCCGGGCAATTGGGGTATGAGTGCGTCGGTTTTCGGGGAAAAGGTGTCATCTCCCGGTCGACGCCGTTTACGTTTAAAATAGGCGTCGGTCCGCAATCGTGTCAATACCCGGGTATTTCCCGTAGAATTTATGCCGATCCGTACCACCATCATCCCCATTTTTTCCATCATCGCCCTGGGCTGGTTCGCCCGAAGGCGAGGGATGATGCCCGATTCCTTCATCATCACGGCCAATCGTCTGGTGTACTACCTTGCGATTCCCGCCTTGATTTTCCGAGCCATCGCCCGGTTTCCCATTGCCGGATTCCAGGATGCGTCCGCAGCGGCCGTCGCCGCCGCAGGGCTCGTGGCCACCGGGGCGGTGGGATGGTTGATTTCCAAACTTTTCGGCCTGCGGGGCGGCCGTCGGGCCACCTTTGTTCAGTGCTCTTTTCACTGCAATCTCGGCTACATCGGGCTGGCCGTGGTCTTTTACTACCTGGGCGAATCCGAGTTGGCCCGGGCCAGCATGATGGTCGGGGCGATCATGATTTTGCAGAACACGCTGGCCGTCACCGTACTGCAAAGCGGACGGCCGGCTGCGCAACGAACGCAGCGATTTCGGGAAGCCTTTTTCGCCTTGGCCAGAAACCCGGTCATCCTCGGGGTGATCAGCGGCACGGCGGTTTCCGCCACCGGGTGGTCACTGCCCCCCGTGGCCGACCGGGCGCTATCAATCCTCTCGGGGCTGGCCCTGCCCATGGCACTTCTCATCATCGGAGCCTCGATCCGGCTGAATGCCCTCCGGAGCCATGCGCGCAACGCCGGCGTGACGTCCTTGTTGAAGCTCGGGCTCATGCCCGGGCTCGGCTGGGCCGGGGCCCGGTTTGCCGGTATCGCACCGGCATCGTTTTTACCGGCCCTGTTGCTATTGGGCGCCCCGACCGCTACCATGACCTTCATCATGGCCCGGGAAATGAATGGCGATCCGGAGGCGGCCACGGCGGCCATCGCGCTGAGCACCATGGTGGCCGCCATCTCCTACCCCCTTTGGATGGCCCTGGGCGGCTGAAGGGGGCCGCGGCCTTTGCGCCCGGGGGACTGTGATTTTTTGCCGGGCGTATTGCCAGACCACCGCAGAACCGGGAAGGCCTTGCCGGATACGATGCTGCCGCCGGCGCGGCCCGTACCGGGCGAGGGTTGCACAACACGGAGACGCAAACGCCTCCACCGTGGGAGGGAACAAACCATGCCCACCGCGTTCGACCATGTGCTCGTGACCGGGGCCGCCGGTTTTATCGGGTTTCACCTCTGCCGGCGGCTTTTGGCCGACGGCTACCGGGTGACCGGTGTCGACAACCTTAACGATTATTACGATCCGTCCCTGAAACGGGCGCGGCTTGAGCGGCTCGCCCCCCATGAGCGCTTTTCCTTTATCCGTCTCGATGTGGCCGAGCGATCGGCGGTGGCGGATCTTTTCTCCGACCGGGGTTTCGACGGGGTCGTGCACCTCGCGGC
>JBJKPT010000602.1:0-4092 GCA_046706045.1 Desulfobacterales bacterium | reverse complement strand
CCCATCCCCTGGGCTGGGACCGGGTCCGGGTGCGCCGGTTTTTGGAAAAGACCTTCCGCCGGCACCCGGCCGTGGCGCCCATCGTGGGCCGCACCCCGCCGCAGTTTACGTCCAACCACGCACCGCTGTTAAAGAAATTTGGGGCGTTGGCGGAACATTGAAAATTCGGATTGAACTTCCGAATTTTCAATGTTATCTATCCGGCATGATCGATCGTCCGGACTACCATCTTCAAATCGAAACCGCCGTCAAGCGCTCCCCGGTCACATCCCTGCTGGGTCCCCGGCAATGCGGCAAAACGACCCTGGCCCGGGTTTTTGGGGAAGCGCACGGGGCGGTCTACTTCGATCTCGAATCCGCAGTGGATCGGCAGCGGCTCCAGAATCCGGAGCTGATCCTCGGAACCATGCAAGGGCCCGTAATCCTCGACGAGATCCAGCGCCAGCCGGAGCTCTTCAGCGCCCTGCGCGTCATGGTCGATCGCCCCGGGGCCGACACCCGCTTTCTCATTCTGGGCAGTGCGTCCCCGCATTTGATCAAGCGGGTATCCGAGACCCTTGCCGGCAGAACCGAGTTCATCGAGCTGGCGCCCTTCGATTTCTCGGAAACAGGGGCGGCATCCCTCGGGGGGTTATGGTTGCGGGGCGGGTTTCCACGCTCTTTTCTTGCGGCAAGCGAAGAAGACAGCGCGGCGTGGCGGGAAGGATTTATCCGTACCTTCCTCGAACGGGATATCCCCCAACTCGGAATCACCATTCCGGCCACGGCCGTGCGCCGTTTCTGGACGATGCTGGCCCATTGCCACGGCCAGACCTGGAACGGTTCCGAAATCGGACGATCCCTCGGCCTGTCCGACAAGACGGTACGCTCCTATTTGGATATCCTCTCCGGAACCTTCATGATCCGGCAGCTGCCGCCGTGGTTTGAAAACCTGCGGAAACGCCAGGTCAAGTCGCCGAAAATCTACTTTCGGGATTCCGGAATCCTCCATAGCCTGATCAGCATCCCGGACATGCACCATCTGCTGGGCCATCCCCGGCTGGGCGCTTCCTGGGAAGGCTTTGCCCTTGAGCAGATCATCCGGATCAACCGGCTGGCAGATCCCTACTTCTGGGCCACCCACAGCGGCGCCGAGATCGACCTTTTTTTCATCCGGAACGGAAGACGCTACGGCGTAGAGTTGAAGTTCAACGAGGCCCCGCGGGCCACCCGATCCATGCGCACCGCTCTCGATGACCTTGCCCTGGATCATCTCTGGATCGTCTACCCGGGCAAGGAGTTCTACCCCGTTGATCATAAGATCTCGGTATGGCCTCTCCGCCGGCCCATCGATTTTCCCGGGGAATTTGAACCTTGAATCCGGAATCTTGAATCACCCGTTTGCGTTCCGTTCCCGGATCGCCTCAGCGGCTTCCCCGGCCGCGTCCCGGACATCCTCGCTTCCGGTGCCGGCGGCGATGGTTTCCATGAGGGCGATCAACTCCGGGCCGCCGATCTCTCCCAGGACGTGGAGAAGATCGCCCCGGACCGTGTCGTCGACCGTTTCCAGTCGTTCGCGCAGAAGCGGCACGGCGGTGGCGGCGACAGACGCGTCGAGGGCCGCGAGCTCTTCCATGGCCACCATGGCGCCGAGGCGCACCGGCCACTTGTCATGGGCGAGCAGATCGATCATGGCCGGGAAAACCGTTCCGGCCGTCGCCATGATCCGGGCCGCTTCGGCGGCCTTCCCGGACTCGATGAGGTTTCTAAGGGCCGAGGGGCCGATCCGGGCCGGATCGCGCCGGATGAGGGTTTCCACGATCTCTTCGATGCCGACGGAGCCGGTCCACCGGAACCGGTCGTCCACCATCACCGTGGGCACGGCCCGGATGTCGAGACCGTCGATCAATTCCGGAAAGAGCGCGCCGTCGATCACCACGATCTCAATGGGGACGGGCAATGCCCCGAAGGGCAGCATCTTTCTCACGACCCGGGGGCAATGGGGGCAGCCGGAAGCGATGAAGATCCTGAGGGTCGCCGGCAGGTCGAGGTCGGAAAGGCGCCGGCGGACGGCCTCGGGCAGGCCGTCGGCGCCGGCCGCGGCAACCGCATCGAGAAAAGGGGCGAGTTCCGGTCCTTCGGGCACGGCGTGGTAGCGGATCCGATCTTCCACCACGATGGCCGGCAATTCGTTGCGATCCTCCGGGGCGCGCCGGTGAATCCGAAGCGCCGGCGCGTTCTCGGCCAGGCGGTCGCAGAAGGCGACCAGGGCCGCGGAGCGGCCGTTTCCTGCGGAGACGAGGGTGATGGGCCGCAGGGGCCCGGCGCTATCGTGCCAGCGGCGGATCTGTTCCTGGTCTTGTGGGGTCATGGTCGCCGTTCCGTTCGATGGGGTCGGGATGAGAAAATGAGGGATCAACCCCGAAGTTGGTTCCAGAAATCCTCGCCGCTTTGGGTACTTGGATTTCGGGGGCCGTCCGCGTCGGGACGGGGTTCGGGCGGCCGGGTGCCGCGCAGCCGTGCGATACGGTCCTCCAGGGGTGGATGGGTGCTGAAGAGGTTCGCGAGCCGCGCCCCGGACAGCGGGTTCACGATGAACATGTGGGCCGTGGCCGGTTGAGCGTTCATGGGGATGCGGCGGGTCTCGGTGCCGAGTTTTTCCAGGGCGTGGGCCAGGCCTTCCGGGGTTCCGGCGATCCTGGCCCCGGTTTCGTCGGCCAGGTATTCCCGGGACCGGGAGATCGCCATCTGGATCAGGGTCGCGGCCACCGGGGCCATGATGGACATCACGATGAGTCCGACAACGCCCAGACCGCCGCTGTCCTCGTCGTTTCCGCCGAGCCCCCCGAAAATGGCCGACCAGCGGGCCATGGAGGCCAGCACCATGACGGCGCCGGCCAGGGTTGCCGCGATGGAGCCGATCAGGATGTCGTGGTTGCGCACATGGGAGAGCTCGTGGGCCAAGACCCCTTTGAGCTCCTCGGGATTCATTCGCTCCAGAAGCCCCTCGGTCACGGCCACCGCGGCATGGGAGGGGTTTCGGCCGGTGGCGAAGGCGTTCGGAGAGGACTCCGGGATGATGAAGATCCTCGGCATGGGAAGGCCGGCGCTGGCGGTCAAAGACCGGATGATGCCGTAAAGTTCCGGGTTCTGGGCCGCATCGGCCTCGCGGGCCCGGTACATGCGCAGGACCATCTTGTCGGAAAACCAATAGCTGAAGACATTCATGCCGCCGGCAAAGAGCAAGGCGATCACCATGCCCTGGCGGCCGCCGAAGGCCTGGCCGATCCAAAGGATGACGGCGGTCAGAATGGCCAACAACACCGTGGTGCGAATCCGGTTGCCCATGGATATCCTTCTCCTTAAATGGCCGGTTCCGGCAGCGCCGGGCGGCGCGCTCGAAGCGCTCGGTTCGCCCCATGGCGAGGCCCGTCCGATTCCCGATAAACATAACCCGCCTGGGCTGGATTTCAAGCGACGGCCGAAGCAGCCGGCGCCCGGCCGGGCGGGGGTTTCATGCCCGATTCTTGACAAAATCCATGGGGTCGTATTTACCGTGTGCAATTATTTTCATGAAGGGAGAATTCCATGGCACTTTCCGCGTTGACCGCCATCTCCCCCATCGACGGCCGCTACCGCCGGGTTTGCGAACCGCTGGCGGCGTTTTTCAGCGAAGGGGCGCTCATCCGCTACCGGGTCTGGGTGGAGACCGAATACCTCATCGCCCTTTGCGAGATCCCATTGCCGCCCCTTGCCGGCGTGGACGACGCGGCCAGGACCCTCTTGCGGGCCGTGGCCGCGGGTTTCGATACCGCGGACGCCGAGCGGATCAAGGCAATCGAGCGGGAAACCAACCACGACGTGAAGGCCGTGGAGTATTTCATCAAGGAGAGGATGGCGCGGATGGGGCTCGGCCGCGTCCAGGAGTTCGTCCACTTCGCCCTGACCTCCCAGGACGTGAACAACACCGCCATGCCGGCCATGCTCCGGGACGCGTGGCGCGAGGCGGTGCGGCCGGCCCTCGATGCGGTGATCGCGACGCTGGCGGGCTTTGCCCGGCAGTGGCGCGACGTCCCCATGCTGGCCCGGACCCATGGGCAACCCGCCTCGCCC
>JBJKPT010000601.1:0-6161 GCA_046706045.1 Desulfobacterales bacterium | reverse complement strand
AACGGGCGTTGCTGCTGGAACGCCGGGCCGTCGTGCTGCTCGACGTTGTCCAGACCAATTACCAGGTGCTGAGTGCCGAAACCCAGGTACGGGTCCTCGACCATTCGGTGGCCGTCCAGAACCGGCGGGTCGCGGACACCCCGATCCGGCGCAAGGCCGGGGCCGGCCGAAACCTGGATGTGGCCCAGTCGGAGGCCCAGTTGGCCGAGACGCGCGTGGCCCGGATTCAGGCCCGAAACGATGTCAAAAACGGACGGGCCATGCTGGCGCTGCTCATCGGGGTGCCGGCCGTGAAGGGGCACCTGACCGATGGGTTCTCGGTGCCGGCCGCCAACTGGCCCATGGCCCTGCTGCTTCGACAAGCCATGGCCCATCGCCAGGACCTGCAGGCGGCCAGGGACCGGGTCGAGGCCGCGGCCAAACGGCTCCAATCCGCATGGGGCGAATATTTCCCGTCGGTCTCCCTGAACCTGGCCGGGTACCTTTCCCGGGAAAGCTTCCCCAGCGATGTCGACTGGGTGGGCCTTCTCCAGGTCCAGGTACCGATCTTTTCCGCGGGCCTGATTCATGCCGACGTGCGGACCGCCTATTCCCAGCTTCGCCAGGCCCGTTTGGCCGAATCCCTGGTCAGCCGGCAGATCCTTCAGGATCTGCGCTCGGCCAGGGAGAATCTGCTCGATGTGACAAAACGGATCGCTGAACTCAAAATCGAGGTGGCGGCGGCCCGTGAGGCCCTGCGCGAGGCCGATGCGGCCTATGCCGCGGGCCTCGGCACGAACCTGGAGCGGATCACGGCCCAGGACCGACTGCTCAAGGCAGAATTGGCCGAAACCAGCGCGCATTTCGACCGGAACGTGAACTATCTGCGGTTGTTGCGGGTCACGGGCGGCCTGGATACGACCCTCGCCTTGTCGCCGGTGCCGACCGCACCCCCATCGGTCCCGGCCCGTGCGCCGACAGCGGCCGATCCACACAGCCCGTCGCCATAACAACCGTTCATCCCGAGTTTCCAACACCGTTGCAAGGATGCTGCTCCATGGTGCAAGCGAAAAAAGAAACCACCGCGTCTGAATCGACCACCCCGGGACCGAAAAAACCGGTCAACGGCAAACGCCGTCGCCTGATCCGTTTCGGAGGGGCCGGATTGCTGATTCTTGCGCTGGCCGTTGGTATCCCATTCCTCTTGCATGCACTTTCCCACGAATCCACCGACGACGCCTTTATCGACGGGACCATCGTGACCATCAGCCCCCGGATCAACGGCTACGTCGCCAAGGTCCTTCCCGACGACAACCAATGGGTTCACGCGGGCGAACTTTTGGTCACCCTGGATCCGCGCGATTTCAAGGCCCGGCGCGATGCGGCACTGGCGGCCCTGGAATCGGCCCGGGCCGCCTTTCGTTCCCGGCACATCGCCGTAACGCTCACCCGGATCGCCACCACAGCGGGATTGGACGAAGCCCGGGCCGCCGTGACCGCCGCCGTGGCCTTGGTGAAAACCGCCCAGGCTCAGGCCGCCGCCGCCGCAAGCCTCCGGGACCAGGCCCAGGCCCAGCTGGCCCTTTCCCGGGCGGCCCTGGCCCAGGCCGTGGCCGCATCGGCGTCGAACGCGGCGGAGCACCAGCGCGATGCCATGGACCTCAAACGGGCCCGGGAAATGGCCAAGAGCGGGACCATCTCCGATCAGGCGCTGGATCATGCCGTGGCCATGGAGCGGATGTCCGCGGCAGGTCTTGCCGCCGCCGAACACAAGATTGACACCCAGAAGGCCATGGTCGCGCAGGCCGAGGCGGCCCTTTCCGCGGCCAATGACAACCTGCGCGAGGCCAGGACGCAGATCACGGCCCGCCGGGCTCAGGAGACCCAGGCCCGGGCCCGTCTCGCCTCCGCCAAATCCGCCCCGCAACGGGTGGCGCAAAGCCATTCCCTGGCCGGCGTCTCCCAGGCCGACATCGATCGGGCCGAAGCCCAACTGGAAGAGGCTTCGCTGCAATTGTCGTATACGAAAATCGTTTCACCGGTGGCTGGCTACGTGACCCGGAAAACCGTCGAGGAAGGAGACTTTGTCCAGGGGGGGGAGGCCCTGATGGCCGTTGTTCCCCCCGATGTCTGGGTGACGGCCAATTTCAAGGAGACCCAGCTGACCCGGATGCGGCCGGGCCAGCCGGTGACCATCACGGTGGACACCTTCCCCGATGTGACCTTCACCGGCCACGTGGACAGCATTCAGCACGGGACCGGTGCCCGGTTCAGCCTTCTGCCGCCGGAAAACGCCACGGGCAATTTCGTCAAGGTGGTTCAGCGCGTGCCGGTCAAGATCGTCTTTGATCAGACAAACCTGCTCAAGCGCTATCCTCTGGTCCTGGGCCTTTCGGCCTATCCGGAAGTCGATGTCGCCGCCCCGGGATATCCCCAAGCGCCCGCCCCGGCGGGTCATCAAAAGGGTGTCGGATCCAGGAAATGAGCGAGGCCCCCTCTATCCCCGTGCCCCGCGATCCGCCACCGGTCGCTCCGGTAAACAAGTGGGTGATCGCCATCACCGTGATGTTCGGCGCGTTCATGGCCGTCATGGACATCAGCGTGGTGAACGTCTCCTTGCCGTACATGATGGGCACCTTCAGCCAGGACCTCTCCTCCATCACCTGGGTGGCCACCAGCTACAGCATCGCCGAGATCATCATGGTCACCATGTCCGGCTGGTGGAGCACCCTGATCGGCCGCAAGCGCCTCTACCTCTGGTCGTTTGCGTTGTTCACCTTCGGCTCGATCCTCTGCGGCACGGCCCGAAGTTTTCCCCAGATGCTTTTCTACCGCGTGCTTCAAGGTATAGGCGGGGGATCCTTGATCCCGGTCTCCCAGGCGATTCTCCGGGAGACGTTTCCTCCGGAAGAGCAGAGCATGGCCATGGCCGTCTTCGGCATGGGGGTGGTGCTGGCCCCGGCCCTTGGCCCCGTCGTCGGCGGCTGGCTGACGGACCAGTACGGCTGGCCCTGGATCTTTTTCATCAACGTGCCAGTCAGCGTTCTCGGCATTTTCATGGTCGGGGCGTTCGTCCGGGATCCAACCTACCTGCGGCGAGGCATCCGGAAGATCGACTGGTGGGGCATCGGTCTCATGGCCGTGGCCCTGACCGGCATGCAGATCATCCTGGAACGCGGGCAATCGGAAAACTGGTTCGAGTCGAATCTGATCGTGACCGGAACGATCATCAGCGCCTCGGCGGCCCTGCTGCTGCTTTGGTGGGAGTTAAAAACCGACGAGCCCGTGATCAACCTACGACTGCTGAAAAACATTCCCCTGACCCTGGGCTCGTCCATGGGGATCATCTTTGGCGTGGCCCTTTTCGGCACCACCTTCATCCTACCGGAATTCACCCAGGAACTCCTCGGCTATTCGGCCTTCAAAGCAGGGCTGGTGCTGGCGCCACGGGCCGTCATGCTGCTGATCTGCATGCCCATCGTGGGCCGGCTCTACAAACATTTCGACGCTCGGATCCTCGTGCTCTTCGGCATCGGGGTGATCTTCTGGTCCTACTACGACCTGGCGAAGCTTTCCCTGGACGCCGGATTCTGGAACCTCATCCCCACGCTGATCATCATGGGCATCGGCATGCCTTTCATGTTCGTCACCCTGACCACGGTCTCCCTGGCCACCGTACCGCGGCCGGACATGACCGACGCATCGAGCCTCTACACCCTGTCCCGGCGGGTGGGCGGAAACATCGGCTACGCCCTGGTGGCCACCATGGTGGCCCGGGGCAAACAGATCCATCGGGCCTACCTCGTGTCCCACGTCTCCATCTTCAGCACGAAGCTGGCCGCTTACACCCACGCCGGCGCCGCGTTGCTCAGCCACGCCGGCATGGGAACCGTCACCGCCTCCCGGGCAAGCTTGGCCCTCACCAACATGATCGTCAACCGCCAAGCCACGATGCTGGCCTATAACGATGTGTCGTGGCTTTTCGGGCTCCTGTTCCTCAGCACGATCCCGCTCGTCCTGCTCATTCCCCGGCGCTCCGTTCTCATGCGCCAAGCCAACGATGTGAACGACGAAGCGCATCATTGAATTGGGCACACCTTGACCGAAAGCCCGGGATTGCCCCGGGACGGCTTCCCTTGGGGGTGCGCCTCCGGGCCCCGCAAGCGCACACCCCGGAGAAGAGCGGCCGGTCAGCGCTCCTGGAAAATCGGCGCGCCGAATTCCTCGAATGAAAACTTTTGGAACACATGGTGACCGTCGTAATCGAGCACCCGCAAGTCGTCGGTCTGTTTCAGATCTCCCAGGATCACGTGGAAGTGCTGACCGTATTTTTCCCGGACATGATCCAGATTGACCTCGTAGGCGATGAATTTCTGGATCCCTTTGGATGCCAACTTCGACGCCAGGTCCGCACTGGCCAGGTTCTCATACGAGGTCAGGATGAGGATCGGACCCGTTCCGGTAAAAAAGATGCCTGCTTTCATGGCCCACCTCCGAGAAGGAATTAAGGATTCGCCGTTTGGATCCTTCGAAACCGATATGGTTTTCATCTTCGCCCCCTGCCCGGGTTCGAATCACGAAACAGCCCCGTGAAGCAGCATCCGCTACAAATCGCATGGGAATCGCACGCACCGCACGTTGCCCGTCGAGCGGCTCCCGGTGGCGGGCTCCGGCACGCCCGGCGGTGCGAAGGGACCGCGAAGGGTCGGCGGTGATCCCACAAGAGCACGGAGGCGGAGATGGTTTCCGACGCAATTCGTTCGCGGGACAGCGTACGCGATGGGACGCCACGCGTGCGTTCGGCGGGGAGTTGGAAGATCCGTGCGGATCGCGCCGTCGATGGAGTGGAATAAGATGTGTCGGAACCGATTGACCTCAGAATAATGCCCGGCCGGGGAAGGTCAAGCAAAAGGCGGCAAAATCGAAACGAAGCAATGGGAATGGGATCGTGGAATGGGTGCCGGAAATTGCAAATTGTGAAAGTTTTGCAATCGTTTTAAAGTGGGTCAATACATCTCCCGCCGACGGATTTTCTCACTTTTCATCGAATCGCACCTCGGATCGAATCGCAATACCTGAAGGAGGCGGCCATGAGAGCGGATCCACCGACCGTTTTGGGAATCGACATCGGAACGGTGTCCATTGCCGCCGTACAGGTGACACCGGAAAAGGAAATCGTGGCCCGAGGCTATGGCATCCACCACGGCGATGTGGCCGGAACCCTTGAAACCGTGCTTTCCGGTTTTTTGCTCCATCGCGTCCGATGGGTGGCCGCCGGTGCCGGCAGCCCCGGCACCGTCCGCGCCACGGTACGGGTTGACGACCAGGTGGCCAATATCGCCGCGGTGCGGTACCATGTCCCGAAAACCGGCGCCATCCTTTGCGTGGGCGGCGAGTCGTTTCATCTGATCCGGTTCGATGCGGCGGGAGGCTATCTTGGCAGCCGCACGAGCACCTCGTGCGCGGCCGGCACCGGGGCCTTTCTCGATCAACAGGCCCGCCGCCTATGCCTGGGCGGCACGGCCCGGCTGGCCGAGCTGGCCGCCGCCAACACCGGTCTCCGAACCCCCATCGCCACCCGATGCGCGGTGTTCGCCAAAACGGATCTGATCCATGCCCAGCAGGAGGGTCATCGGCCGGAAGCGATCTGCGACGGTCTGTGCCACGGCTTGGCAAAAAACATTGCCGACACGGTGTTCGGGGCCGAGGCGGTCCGCTCTCCGGTGGTTTTTTGCGGAGGGGTCGCCTTGAACCGCGCGGTCCGGGACCACATCGAAGCCCTGACCGGCCTTGATATCGTCGTTCCGCCGCATCCTGAAGGAATCGGTGCCCTGGGCGCGGCCCTCGTCTTTATCGACGAGCACCTGAGCGGAGGAAATGCACCGCCGGCTGCCGCCGCCGTTGCTGCGCCGGCAGACCTTTTCCGGATTCCGGACAAAAAGCCGGCCGTGACCTGCCCGCCCCTCTGCCTCCGGCTGTCGCGGTACCCGGCCTTTGAGAGCCTGGAATCTTTCCGGCACCCGGCCGAAAACGGTACGGATTCGGAACTTGCCGTGGAAGTGGACGTCTACTTCCGGCCGCTCGCAGAACAACCCGTTTTTTTGGGTATCGACATCGGTTCCACCAGCACCAAGGCCGTGCTGACGGCACCCGACAAGACCGTCCTTTGCGGGGTCTACACC
>JBJKPT010000600.1:0-2712 GCA_046706045.1 Desulfobacterales bacterium | reverse complement strand
ACCTTTATCGAAAATCGGCGCAGGGCCGGTGCTTTACGATGGAAAAAATCGTCGGCGTACCGTTGGCCGGTTTCACAGGACAAATAACGATTCCATTGGGTTTTGATCGATTCCGGGGAAAAATGGTCTGATGACGGAGGCCGCCCTGGAGACCTCAGGGGCGTTGGCATGCATTCTGCTCCTCCGGGGGCGGTCCTGTTGATCTTCACCCATCGAGACCGGTAAGGGACGGTACGTCCCGACGGTATGTGGAGGATTCATCGTTACGAAGGAGCGCTGCACGATCGATTCTCCGTCCAACAAAGGAGAGGCCCGCATATGTACGATCGCATGCAAACCCTGACCCAAGCGCAGATGACCCGGATCCACGATCGTTCCATCCACCTGATGGAAACCGTGGGGGCGGCCTTCAACGAACCCGAGGCGTTGGAGAGCTTCAAGGCCCATGGGTTCGCCGTGGACGGCAAGAGCGTGCGTTTCAGCGAACGCCAGGTCCGGGATGCGCTGGAAAGCGCCCCTTCCGCCTTTCGGGTGACCGCGAGAAATCCGGAAAAGAGCGTCGCCATCGGCGGAGACGATTTCGCCCTGATCCCGGGATACGGGGCTCCGTTCGTGGCCGACTGCGACGGCACCCAGCGGGCGGCCACCATGGACGACTACGACAAGTTCTGCAAGCTGGTTCAGACCTCCGCTCACCTCAACATGAACGGATTCATGATGGTGGAGCCCTCGGACGTACCGGCCGAAACCGCCCACCTGGACATGATCTTCTCCAACATCGTGCAATGCGACAAGCCGTTCATGGGAAGCCCGGTTTCCAAGGCTGGAGCCCGGGATTGCCTAGAGATGGCCGCCATTGCGTGAGGTGGCCGGAAACAGCTGGAAACGGTCGGCCCGGTGATTGCCTCCCTGATCAACTCCCTGTCGCCCCTTCAGTTTTCCGAGGAAATGGCCGGCTCGCTCATCGAAATGGCCCGGGCCAATCAGGCCTGCGTCATCGCGAGCCTCATCATGGCCGGGTCCTCCGGACCGGTGACCCTGTCCGGAGTGCTGACGTTGCAGAATGCGGAGATCCTCGCCGGTCTCACCCTGGCCCAGCGCGTGCGCCCCGGGGTGCCGGTGGTCTACGGGTCGACCAGCTCGGCCATGGACATGAAAACCGGGGGGCTTTCCCAAATGGTCTCGGCCACGGCCCAGATGGCGAAATTCTACAACCTGCCGAGCCGCAGCGGAGGCGGACTGACGGACGCCCACCTCCCCGATGCCCAGGCCGGCATCGAATCGGCCCTCGCTCTTTCCACGGCGATGCGAAACGGTATCCATTTCATTTTGCACACGGCGGGGATCCTGGGTTCCTACATCGCCATGAGCTATGAGAAGTTCCTTCTGGATGAGGAGATCGCGGGGGTCGTAAAGAAAATGATCCAACCCATCGAGGTAACGGATGAGGCCATCGATGTGGAGATGATCCAAACCGTGGGCATCGGCGGACAGTACCTGACCCAGCCCAAGACCTTTCAACGCTGCCGCACGGAGTTCTACCTGACCCGGATGATGAACCGCCAGAATCAGGCCGGCTGGCACGCCGCCGGTGCCAAACGCGTCGACCAGGTGGCGGCCGACCGGCTCCACCAACGGCTGGCGGTCTACGAAAAACCGGATATCGACCCGTCGGTGGAAAAGGACCTCTCGGCCTACGTCATCCGCCGCAAGGGAAATTAAGGCGATCCGTCCCGCCTTCATGCCGGAATCGAAGCGGCCATACGGCCCGCGGACCCTGCCCGGCATCGGCCGCAAAAAATCGTTTGGCGTTTCAAAAGGCCCCGGCTTCCGGCCGATCCCTCCACCGTCCACGTCGGACGCCTCGGCGGGCGTTCGGTTCCGAGCGGCGCTCGTCTCACGGGGGTTGCGGCAAACGGCTTCGGGCAGCCCCCGCCTCCCAGTCGGCGATGCCGCCGGGAACCGCTCGGAACAAGGGATGGGGCGTCTTTTGTTTCACCTCTCCAAGGCGATCCAGCCAGAAGGGGGCGCGGGCCTTGAGTTTCATCACCAGGTGCGCCCACTCAAAGTCGAGCTGGCCCTGCGTAATGGGCAACGGTGCCACATCGCCGCCCGGCCCGATCTTTTTTCCGTCAAAACGATAGCCCCGTCGGAGCGCTTCGGCATGAATCCAGCGAAGGTATTCTGCGATGGTCGCCTGCGGGGCTGCGGCGTGCCGGAACCGCTCAAGCTGCGGATGATGCCGGTAGCCCCGGGTACGCCCCGCCAGCACGGCCTGGGCAAGCAGGCCCTCGCGCCACAACGCCACGAGGCCTCTGGGATCCAGGTATTGCGGATGCAGCGACCAAAGCCTCATCTGTCATCCCAAAAAAATCATTGCCGATTCCACCGGTGTCGCGTGCCTGCCGGGTTGCGTCGGCGCTTGACTTCCGGGCCTTGAATCTTGAAGTTTGAACCCTGAATCTCAATACCACCACCTACCGGTGACAACAAGCCGACCCCGAGACGGCCCCGGCGCTCAGGGAAAATCAATCTCTCGCGGCCTGTCGGCAACCGGCGGATGGGACAGAGACACGGTCATTGCCGCCGAGGCCCGGGCGTTACCCTCCCCCCCGGCACTTGACAAACCCGACCAAATGCTCAGAAGCTAAGCTCTGGACTCTTTTTTAAAGATTCTGAGTCAAAGCCTCACAAAGGAGATCGGAGGATACC
>JBJKPT010000599.1:0-3211 GCA_046706045.1 Desulfobacterales bacterium | reverse complement strand
ACGACGTCGCGGACCTGGTGAAGATCACCCGCCGCTCGGCCGAACTGCTTGACGTGACCATGAGCGACGACGGGGCGTTGGAACTGGCCCGGCGTTGCCGGGGGACCCCGCGGATCGTCAACCGGCTTCTCAAGCGGGTGCGCGATTACGCCCAGGTCCGCGCCGACGGCACCATTTCCCAGGTCACCGTGACGGAAGCCCTGGCGTTGGAAGGGGTGGATGCCATGGGGCTCACCCCACTGGACCGGCGCTACCTCAAAACGGTCATCGATTTTTACCGCGGCGGGCCGGTGGGCATCGAGGCGATCGCCGCCACCCTCCAGGAAGAGACCGACACCCTGGTCGATGTCGTGGAACCCTATCTGCTCAAAACCGGCTTGATCGTCCGAACCTCTTCCGGGCGCAAAGCCAGCGCCACGGCATACAAGCATCTGGGGATTCGGTTTCAACCCACCATGTTTTGAGAGGGCCATGGCAGCCATAACCCTGACCACCGATTTCGGGATGGCCGACGCCTATGTCGGGGCGATGAAAGGGGTTATCCTTTCCATTGCCCCGGCGGTCCGGATCATCGACATCACCCATGTCATCCCCGCCCAGGACCGGATGGCGGCGGCGTGGGTTCTTGCGGACATCCTTCCGTATTTTCCGGAAAAGACCGTGCACGCCGTGGTGGTCGACCCGGGGGTCGGCAGTTCCCGTCGGATCGTTTGCGCCGACTTCGCCGATCGGATCGTTCTTTGCCCGGACAATGGGATCTTGTCGGTGGTGATGACCCGTCAGATGCCGGAGGCCGCGTTCGCCGTGGAAAACACCGGGCTTTTTTGCCGGCGGGTCAGCCGCACCTTCCACGGCAGGGACATTTTTGCACCGGTAGCGGCGCATCTGGCCCTCGGCCGATCGATCCGGGACGTGGGCCCGGCAATCGACGGCCACGACCTGGTACGCCTGCCGATGGATCAACCGAAGGCGGTGGATTCCGAAACCCTGACCGGCTAAGTGGTCTACATCGATCGTTTGGGGAACCTCGTTCCCGAGATTTCCGGGACCGGAATGCACCGTCATTTCGGCCCCGATTCAAGGCTGCGAATCCATGCCGGGCCCTGGGTGATCGACGGATTGACCGATGCCTATGCAAGCGTGGGAGAGGGCGCTCCTCTTGCCATCATCGGCAGCCGCGAGCTCCTGGAGATCGCGGTCAACGCCGGCAGCGCGGCCGAATGTTCCGGTCTTGGGGTGGGGGACCCGGTGATCGTACGACGGGAGCCATCGGGGTAAACCCCCGGGCAACAGCGAATCGAACGCTCAGGTTTTGCATCCAGAAGGAAAAAACGATAAGAAAGGATGACCACGGGATAAAAAATCCCCGGGAAGGCCGCCTCACGGCAGGATCCCAGGGCGTCAACCGCAGACCCGCAACACGGGATGGGTTCGGAAGTCGATCCGGCCCATGATGGCGATGCGCATGAACGATCGATCCTTTAAATCCGCCGCCGGCGTCCAGCACGGCGATCCACCGGCAACCCAGCGATCGCCCTGGACCCTCATTTTTATCGGCGCCCACGGCGAGACGGTGACCGTACGGCATTTCAAGGTTTGGCTCGGCCTTTTTTTTCTGTTGCTGGTGGTCGTCTCGGCCGCGGCCGCCGTGTTTTATCGGCTCTCCCGGATTCCGCAGATGGAAATTGCCCGGCTTACGGCGCAGTTGGACCGGACGAGCCAACAAATGGCCATTCTTCGAACGGAAAACGAACGGCTCATGACCCGGCTGGTCCTCTACGAATCGAGCGTCAAGCGCGCGGCCGCGGAAGCGTCCGTTGCCGCCGAGCCCAAGCCCAAACCCCCCCCGGTGCCCCCGCCACCGAAAAAGATCGCCGCCGAATCCGCAAAACCCCATGCCCGGCAGGCCGTTTCCGATGCGCCCGCGGAGCCGACAACCGAGAGCGTTGCCGCATCCAGCCCGCCCATCGACGTACAATCGCTATCGGTGGTGCAGGAAAAGACGACCGGCCGGATCAAGATCCAGTTCACCATCAAAAAACGGACCATCGGGGGCGGTTTGGTTTCCGGGCGCACGTTCGTGGTACTTAAAGGAAAAGACGAAAATCCGGCTTCATGGCTGAGTTTTCCCCAGGTCGCCTTTTCCGGCGGCAAACCGGAATCGATCCGAACAGGTCGATATTTTTCGATTTTCCGATTCAACGTGGTTCGCTTCGACACGAAGAGACCCGCGCATGCCGATCGGTTTATCCAGGCCGTCGTTTATGTCTACGATCTGAATGGCCACCTGTGGCTGAAAAAAGACTTTCCCGTGACCCTTCCGGCCGCGGCCGCCTCTTCGCGGTCCGGGCAATCCAGCGCCGCCGGGACCGCTTTCACGTCGGGAAAATCCGCGAACACCGAATCGCCCCGGGCCCCGGTACCGGGGATTGATTTGAGGGCAGCGGGAGAAGCGATCCGTGAAGCACGAAAGCAATGATATTTCGATCATCGACAGGGCTCTCACCGTCCAGGGCGAGTTGCACACCCAGGGCCAGCTCGTGATCAAGGGCGTGGTCCGGGGCACGTTGACCGGTGAAACGGTGGTCATCGCCCGGGAAGGGGCTCTGCATGCCAGCGTCCGGGTCAATCACATCACCATCGGCGGCCTTTTTGAAGGCGATGTGGAGGCAAGGGGCCAACTGATCGTTCTTGCCACCGGTACCTGTCTGGGAAAGGTGGTATGCTGCGACTTTGTGGTGGAACCCGGCGGAATCCTGAACGCCGACGTGCGCTGCACGACCGGGTGAACGGCGGCGGTTACGGTATCCGAAAACCTTCGGTGGCCTTTCCCGGGGGGCATGGCTTGCGGCCGATCGCCGGAGGAAACGGTCAACGGCTGCCGCCAGAAGCCGAGCGTTATCCGCTACGCGCCGACGAATCGTGCCCGGACCGGGTAATGGTCCGATGGATACCTTCCCGCGAACGGCGTCTGGATCACCTCGGCGCTCAGTGGGCGGAGGGTTCCGCTGAAAAGAATCCAATCGATGTGGCGTCCGTCCGTTTTACCGGAAAAGCCGTGGTAGCTGCCGGGGCCGTCCCCTACGAAAACCGATCGGAACCGACGCCGCCCGGAGCCGTCGTGGTCATCGTCAGCGCCCTCGAGCACATGGTGGCAAAGGCTTTGGGGGATTGCGTTGAAGTCGCCGGAAAGGACCATCGGAAACTCCGG
>JBJKPT010000598.1:0-5615 GCA_046706045.1 Desulfobacterales bacterium | reverse complement strand
ATCATGGACCGGGTGCTTTCTTTGACGTAGCGGGCCACCACGGCCACGGCCCGTTTCCGGTTGGCCGGGGCGAGGGCCTGGGTCCACCCCTTGAGCAGGGCGGTCATGAACCGCTTCACCTCCTGCGGGTGTTCGCGCATCATGGACTCGGAGGTCACCACGGAGTTGGCCACGAACTTCACCCCGAATTTTGCCGGATCGAAAAACCGGACCGCTTCCCCGGCCTTTTCCAGGTGATCTTCGATGATGAGCCCCTGGGAGTTGCGGTAGACCGGCCAGATATCCACCCGGTTTCGGTAAAACGGCGTGTAGTCGAAGCGTACGCTGAACAGGTGCACGTCCGAATCCGTGAGCCCCGTCTTGGCCAGCAGGGTCCGCATGATGGTCTCGTCGTTTCCGCCGAAGGTGACGCCGATGGTCAGCCCCTTCAGATCGGCCAGGGTCTTGATGGGCGGCCGGCTCGCCCGGTAGATCCACTCCAGGGGATTGATCTGGAACAGCTGGGCCAGGACCACCACCGGAGATCCCTTGGAAACGGCCCGGATCACCTGGTCCGCCGAGGCCACGCCGAACTGGGCAAACCCCAGTTCCAGCTCCCGAATCGCATCGCGCTCCGGACCTCCGGCCTTCACGGTGACCGCAAGGCCCGCGTCCCGGAAAAACCCCTGATCGGCGGCGTAGAGATCCCCTACCACGGAGGCATTGAACAACCACTTGAGCCGGTAATTGACCGGTGTCGGGGAGGCGCCGGCCGCGGATCCGACGGAAAGCGCCACAAGGGTTGCCGCGCATACGAAACCGATCCATTGAAATCTGCGTTTCATGAGAGCTCCTTGTTCAGCGGTTACGAGCCCGGAATGGCCGGGAGCTTCGCACCGGCATCATCGGATGAAGCCAGGATTCGTTCAGTTTTTGCCCTCCCATCGGCGGCGCAACATCTCGCCGCCGGTTTCCATCAGGCCCTGATAGACGGAAAGCGAAATGCCGATGAGAAACAGGGCCACGAGGATTTTCCCGAGATCGCTCTGGTAGAGGGCAACGCGGATGCTGTACCCGATGCCGGCGTTGGCCGCGATGAATTCGGCCACAATGGTGCCGGCCATGGCCAGGGTCGCGCTGCCGGAAATGGCCGTGGTCAGCTTGTTCAGGTTTTCAAAGGCCCGGATCTTGATCTCCAATTGCCATCGCATGCGACCGGTGATGCGGTAAAAGTGCTCGATGTCGTCGATGGGTTCGGACATGACCCCGAGAACGACCAAAAGAATCGGAAAATAGCAGATCATGGCCGCGATCAGCAGCCGCGAAACGAACCCGTCGCCCATGAGGATGAAAATGATGGGGGCAAGGGCCACGATGGGATACGCCTGGACGTTGTAGCCCGCCACCTTGACAAAGGACCCGAACCAGGTGGTCTGCCGGCCGACAATGCCCACGAAAAAAGCAAGACCCACGGAGATGGCCTGCCCGATGATGGCGACACTCAGGGTGTTGAGCACGTTGTGGAAGAAACGACCGTAAACGGACAGCGCCGTCAGCTCGAGACTCCGCGGCCCCGGGATGACGTAATCCGACAACCGGAGGCCGAACTTGATGGCCAGCAAAAGCCCCAGCCCCAGGGCATAGATGATGAAAAACTGGTAAATCCGCCTATGCAGCATTCATGATCTCCAGCATGATCCGGTCGAGCCGGTTCCGGTCCAGGGGGGTATCCCGGCGGTGGTCGAGCCCATCGACGATCACCGCCTGGGGGGATCTTTCGGGGGGACGCAACACGACGATCCGATCGCAGAACCGGGCCACCTCGATGATGTTGTGGGAGATGTACAAAAACAGCCGATCCGGATACAAGGCCTTGATCTCGTAGAGAATCGCCTCTCGGGTCGATTCGTCCACGTTGGCCAGGCTCTCATCCATGATCAGGACGTGGAAATCCTGAAGAAGGTAGCGGATGAGGTTGATCCGATTTTTTTGGCCCAGGGAAAGCTGGGAAAAGCGGCTTCTGGTGAGATCGGCAAGGCCGAAGCATTCGATCAGATGCAGGCGCCGGTCCTCGGATTCCGGGGTGGTGGTCTTTTTAAGGTGCCGCCCGATTCCCGACCACCCCGGCAGCCGTTCAAGATTGTACGTGTAAAGCGGGGGAAACCCGTTCGGGGTGGTGACGGTCCCCGTGTACCCGTCGAGGATGCCGGCAAGAATCCGTGCGATGGAGGTCTTTCCGACTCCGGAAGGGCCGAACAGGGCATGAAATCCGGTCTCGGGCAATTGGATGGTGAAATCGTTCAATACGGGATGCTCGGTCCCGGGATAGGAATAGGCGATGTGGCGGCAGGCGAGGGTCATGGCGATACGGTGCGATTCCGCTTTTTTCCTGGTATTTTCCGGCACATGGACGATTTTTACGCGGCAATGAGCATAGCAGATTGCCGGCGATGATACAAACCGGTTCTGGATGGGCGTTAAAATCGATCCGTGCCATCGACGCCGGCCCGATTTCCGGCGGCATTCCCTCCGATGCCGTGGACCGAAAAAAAGGTGACAACGGCATCGGCCACCGCCTCGGGCGCGTCGTTGTGGGGTGCATGGCCGCAGCCGGCCAGCATCAGGGCCCTGCTCGGGCCGCCGACCCCCCGGGCAATGGCCTGCATCTGCGCCGGAGTGCCGTACTGGTCGTTTTCACCCTGGATTACCAGGACCGGGCAGCGAACCCCGGCGATCGCTTTCTCGACGTTCCAGGACCCGAAGGCCGGGTGAAGCCAGGTGTCGCTCCAGGCACGAAACACCGCATCGGTCTTTTCGCCGTGGAACGTTTCCAGGGTCTTCCGCAGGGACCCGCGGCGGTAGGCATCCACGGCCGCACGGATGCCCGCCGTGGTGACCGCATCGACAAAGACGTGGGCGGCCTCGGAAACCAAGGCGGCCGGTCGCTCCGGGAACCGGGCGGAAAAAAGCAGGGCGATGCTGCCGCCGTCGCTATGACCGATCAGTACGGGCCGTTCGATGCCGAGTGCGTCAAGGACCGCCGGGAGGAATTCATGGGCTTCCCGGTTCAGGTAGCCGAAGGTGCGTGGGCTCTTGAGGGGATCCGAGAGACCGTATCCCCGCCGGTCGAAAAGGATGCCCGCAAGCCCGGTCATCTCACAGAGCCGTTCGGGAAATCCGCGCCAAAAGGCCATGCAGCCAAGACCTTCGTGAAGAAAGACCAGGGTCGGGGTCTGGGGGGAGGGCAGGGGACTGGAAACCGAGGCAAGGTGCCGGAAGGCCAGGCGATAACCGAGGATGTCCATGAAACCGTCCTCGGTCTTTATGGATCGAGAAACTTTTTCCATCACGTCCTTCGGTTCGATTTATGTGATGATTTCAAGGGTTGGAGATATATTCATGATGTTTTAGGTTACGATTTTCGATTTTCGGCGTCAACCGTCGGCAAACGCCCCGCTTGACCATTTTCACCGTCTGTTTAATGATGTCAAGAAATTGATTTCCACCGCGACCCCGGCAGCCCCGGGCACGCGCGGGCCGCCGTCGCGGTCCTCAACGGACACCAACCGATCCACTTTTATCGAAGGAGATTATGGATGAACATGCTCGTCGGTTTTGACAACACGGACATCTCCCGCGCCGCCTTGAATCTGGCCATCGATCGTGCACGCCGGATGGGCGCGCATTTGAAAATCGTGACATCCATGATGGAAGGCACCGATCACGAGGTCAAGGACATCACCCAGGCCGAAACGAAACTGGACTCGGCCAAGAAAAAAGCCGCCGATGCCGGCGTGGATTGTGACGTGCACCTGTTGATCCGCGGCATGTCCCCGGGTGAAGACCTGGTCAATTACGCCAAAGAAAACGACATTGAAGAGATCGTGGTGGGCATCAAGCGTCGCTCCAAGGTCGGAAAGCTCCTCATGGGGTCCACGGCCCAGTACGTGATCCTGAATGCCCCTTGCCCGGTCTTGACCATCCGGTGATCGACGTGCGCAAGCGCGGTTGTTTTTTACCATTCGTGCACGTACACGATCGCGTGTGCGTGCACGCGCGTTTCATCCAATCCCGTTTTCCGACTTTTTATTCCCCCTCCGAAGAAATTGGGACCAACCAATTTTCCTTTAATAAAAGCGCGTTAGCTCATGTTTCTTCACCTTGACGGGACCCGGGCCATCTTCTATAACTCCCTCCGCCCGGATCCGGACAGGGAGATCTCGGAGCGGGTCCCGTGCCGATCCACGAAGGGGCCGTTTTCAGATTCGTGGAAGGGCGCAACATCGCAATCCATAGCGCACGCAACGTGGAGGAGGAGGGGGAAGATGAGACAAAAGATCTCGGTTTTGATGCTGGCAGCCCTGTTGGCGATGCCGGCGGCGGCATTGGCCGGACCCGTTCGCATTTCCGTCAGTCAATTTGTGGTGCACCCGGCCCTGGATGCCGTGCTCCGGGGATTCCAGGACGACCTGAAGGCGCACCACGTCGATGCGGTCTACCTGATCCACAACGCCGAGGGCAACATGGCGATCGCCGGGCAGATCGCAAAGCAGATCATCGGTGAGCATCCCGACCTGATCCTGACCATCGCAACCCCGACCTCGATCGCCATGGCCGAGGCATTGGAACGAGCGCCCGGGATGCAGAACACCCCCATGCTTTTCAGCGCCGTTACCGACCCGCTGAAGGCCCGGCTGGTCGACAACCTGCAACATCCCGGTCACAACATCACCGGGGTATCGGATCTTCTGCCCATTGATAAGCACATGGCCAACATCCGTCGCTTCTTTCCGCACTTCAAAACCCTCGGCGTGATCTACAATGCGGGCGAGGCCAATTCCGTGGCCACCCTGGCCCAGATCAAACAAAGCGGGAAAGCGATGGGATTCAAGGTGGTGGAAGCGACCGTGTCCAAATCCAGCGACGTGTACCAGGCCACCCAGAGCCTGGTGGGACGGGTGGACGTCGCTTTTGTCCCGACCGACAACACCGTGGTGAGCGCCCTGGAATCGGCCGTGACGGTGTGCGTGAAAGATCACCTGCCGCTGTTTTGCGCCGATGTCGATTCCGTGGGCCGCGGGGCCGTGGCGGCCATGGGCTTTGATTATTACAAGCACGGCGTTCAGACCGGGGAAATGGCCCGCCGGATCTTAAACGGCGAAAAACCCGGTGACATGCCCGTGGAAACCCAGAAAAACCTCCAGCTCTACATCAACCTGAAATACGCCAAAAAAATGGGCGTCACCGTTCCGGCGGACGTCATCGCCTCCGCCGACAAGGTTTATCGCTAACCCCGTTGCGGCGGCAATCGGGAAGGGATTTCCCCGCCCCGGTTGCCGCCCGCTTCCCTTCGGACACGTCCGTGAGCATCTACGCGCTTTTCGGTGCCCTGGAGCAGGGCTTTTTATTCGGCATCATGACCCTTGGGGTCTACCTGACCTTTCGAATTCTGGACTTTCCGGACCTCACCGTGGACGGCAGCCTGCCCCTGGGCGCGGCCGTTTCGGCGGTGGCCATCAGCCATGGCATCAACCCCTTTGCCTCGCTGGGCCTGGCCATGGTTGCGGGGTTTGCGGCCGGTGCGGTCACGGCGGTTCTGAACACCAAACTGAAGATCCTTCACCTGCTCGCCTCCA
>JBJKPT010000597.1:0-2130 GCA_046706045.1 Desulfobacterales bacterium | reverse complement strand
TCCTTAATTTTCCAGTTACAGTAGCACCATTGATTCCGTGTTCATAACGGAGGGGTCTCGTTTTGTCTAACCCGACGACTACGGGAGGGCATTCTTTACTGGAGAACCGATGTCAAATGGGTTACGCTGATGCACTGGAAGAGGGCAGGGGATGCCCCCTAACCGGCAACAGGACACGGCGCCATATGGATCCCGGATTTCTTTTGGACACCTATCGCGCGGGGCGGTGCCTCATGGGATCGCTTTCCACCGATACCGATATCATCGAGGCCGTGGCGGAGGCCTGCACCACCCACCGCATCCGATTCGCCACCTTTGCCGCTTCGGGGTTCGTTTCCCTGGCCACTTTCGGCGGGTTCGACCCCGCCCAATTGGTACATGTCACCGAAGCACTTGAAAAACCAATGGAAATTTTGCACTGTGAGGGAAATGTCGCACCGGGTAAAACCGGGTTCTTTGTTCATGGCCGCATTGCCCTCGCCACATTGGACGGGCAGGTGGTGGGCGGGCGGCTTTTTCCCGAAACCCGCATCCGCGCCGGGGAATTGATGCTTCAGGAATGGATCGGCCCTCCCCGGCACCGTCAATACGACCCGGCAACCGGGCTTTGGGCACTGATCCGATCCAGCCCGGCGCCGAACGCCCCGAGAGACCCGTAGCCATCGGGTTTGTGGAATATTCAAATCGGCCACGGGATGGAAACCCCACATCTTTCATCCCGGCTCGGTCATCAGAAAAAAAGGACCCGCCATGCTTCAAAAACGAAAAATTCGGAAAGCGGTCTTTCCCGTGGCCGGTCTCGGCACCCGGTTTCTGCCGGCCACCAAGGCCATGCCCAAGGAAATGCTGCCGATCGTCGACAAACCCTTGATCCAATACGCGGTGGAAGAGGCCTTGTCTGCGGGCATCGAAGAAATCATCTTCATCACGGGTCGCAACAAGGAGGCGTTGGAAGACCATTTCGACCGCTCCTGCGAACTGGAACACACCCTGATGGCACGGGGAAGAGACCGGACCTTCCGGGAAGTCACCTCCCTGGTGCCCGAATCCGGAACCATCGTCTATACACGACAAAGTGAACCGTTGGGTCTCGGCCACGCCATCTGGTGCGCCCGGCACATCGTCGGCGACGAACCTTTTGCCGTGCTCTTGGCCGATGACCTGGTCAAGGCCGAAACCCCGGTCCTGGTTCAGATGATCCGAAAATTCGAGGAACTCCAATCGGCCATGGTGGCCGTCGAATCCGTGGACCCATCCGAAACCCACAAGTACGGCATTCTCGAGGTGGAGCAAAAATCCGATCGCGTGCTCACCATCCGCCATATGGTGGAAAAACCGCTGCCTGCCGAGGCGCCGTCCACCTGGGCCATCATCGGCCGGTATATTTTGACGCCGGAAATCTTCCGGCTTCTCGAAGAAAAGAAAACGGGAGCCGGCGGCGAGATTCAGATCACCGATGCCATGGCCAAGCTCTTGACCCAACAATCGATTTACGGCTATGTGTTCGACGGAACACGATTTGACTGCGGCAACAAGGCCGGATTTCAAATGGCCAACCTCGCCTATGCCCTGGATAAACCGGAGATCCGGGGAAAGCTCTTGCCGTTTATGCGAACCTGCATTGCCCGTGCGGACCTCGAATCGGAATAAGCCTCGATCCAGGCCGGTGCCAAAAGCCCTTCTGACGTTAAATGAATTCCGGAGACGACGGTGCATCCCCGGCCGCCGTCTCCATGGTCCG
Organism: Desulfobacterales bacterium; assembly: GCA_046706045.1. GTDB lineage: Bacteria > Desulfobacterota > Desulfobacteria > Desulfobacterales > JBDRRP01 > JBJKPT01. The sequence continues at coordinate 389 of JBJKPT010000597.1, read as the reverse complement.
GCGATCGCGCTGGCCGCCTTGTTTTGTTCTCGGGCCTTGGGCGCTCGGCATCGACGCCCCGTACAGCCGTCCCGGTGGCAGCCAGGATCATATCCCCGGTTCCCGCCCCGCCACGGGTCAACTTCTCGCAAGGGTCCGATCCGAGCCGCTTTCGCGGATCCGGCGCAACCGCGTACGAGCCGGCAGACCCCGGCCTCACCCCTTTTTCCTCACGTCGTTTCCTCTACGGGTGTTAGACGGTATCCAGCCGTTGCAACGAATTTTGACGGCTTCGCAAAAAGTGTTCGAACCGTCATGCCGGACCTGTTCCGGCATCCAGAAGGTATTGAATTTACTGGATCCCGGCTTTTGCCGGAATGACGGGAAAGTGGAAAAACGACTTTTTGCGG
>JBJKPT010000596.1:0-1044 GCA_046706045.1 Desulfobacterales bacterium | reverse complement strand
GGGTTTCGGCGCCGGCCGCGTGGGCGATCCGCTCCCGTCCGATGGTGCCGTCCATGTCGTCGGCCCCCCAGCTCAAGGCCGCCGCCGCGGTGGCCAGCCCCGACATGGGCCAGTAGGCCTTCACGTGATCGATGTTATCGAGAATCAACCGGGCCTGCGCGGTGACGGCCAACACCTCGGCCGGCGACGGGCCGGCCCCCATCTTGGCATCGGCGCCCGGCTGGAAGGCGAGCGGAATGAAGCAGGAAAAACCCCCGCTCTTTGCCTGGGCCTCCCGGAGCATGAGCAAATGATCGATGCGCTCGGCCGGGGTTTCGCCGAAGCCGAAGAGCATGGTGGCATTGGAGGGGATCCCCAGGCCATGCGCCGTGGCATGGATCCGCAGCCAGTCCCGGTATCCGATTTTGCGGGGCCAGAATTTCTTGTGGAGCCGGTCGGAAAAGATCTCCGCGCCGCCGCCGGTCATCGAGTTCATGCCGGCATCGATCAATTCGCGCAGGATCCGTTCTTCGCTCTTTCCCTCGCATTGGGCAAAGTAGGCGATCTCCACCGCGGTAAAGCACTTGATGTAGACCTCGGGGAAACGCTTCCGCAGGGCCGCGACCAGGGCGAGGTTTCGCGCGTAGTGCCAGACATCGTTCAGGCCGCCGACGATGTGGACCTCCCGGGGACGGGTGGCGGCAATGTCTTCGAGAATGGCCGTCTCCTCCAGCACATAGGCGTGGGTATCCCCGGGACGGGCTGCGTAGGTGCAAAACGCACAGCCCGAAATGCAGAGGTTCGACGGGTTGACCTGGCGGTTGAACACGTAGGTGGCCCGGTCGGCGAATCGTTGCCGCCGGTTTTCCAGGGCGGCCCGTCCCAGCGCGTGGAGGGTTTCCGGTTCGATTGCCCGGGCCAGGGCATGGGCCTGGTCGGCGGAGAGCGCCTTGCCGGCGGCCCCCCGCTCGATGGCGTTTTGATAGTCGGTTTGATTCAACATTCCGATGCATGCCTTTGGGTAGATTTGGTTTTCCGGGACTGGACCGGGGACGCCAGCCCCCT
>JBJKPT010000595.1:0-4965 GCA_046706045.1 Desulfobacterales bacterium | reverse complement strand
CCCTACGATGTGGCCATCGTCGACATCATGTTGCCCGGCCGCGATGGGTTGTCGCTCATCGAATGGATCCGAAAAGAAGGGGTCAATACGCCGGTGATCATCCTGAGTGCCAAGGATGCCGTCGAGGATCGGGTCCGGGGGCTGCAAACCGGAAGCGACGATTATCTGACCAAACCCTTCGCGTTCAGCGAACTGCTGGCCCGGGTCCAGGCCTTGATCCGCCGCAACAGCGGTGCGGCCGAACCGACCCGGCTCAGCATTGCAGATCTGAGCATGGATCTTCTGGCCCGTGACGTTCACCGGGCCGGCAAACCGATCGAGCTTCAGCCCCGCGAGTTCGCCTTGCTCGAATACCTGCTTCGAAACAAGGGGAAAGTGGTTTCCAAGACCATGATCATGGAACACGTATGGGATTATAATTTCGATCCCCAGACCAATGTCGTGGAAGCCCGCATCTGCCGGCTCCGGGACAAAATCGATCGGGGGTTTGCACCAAAGCTGGTCCAGACCGTACGCGGCATGGGATATGTTCTTCGCGAACCTCAATAAATTGCGCCGGACCCTAGCCTTTCGGCTAACCCTCTGGTACGCGGTCATTTTTTCCCTGTCTGCCTGCCTCGCCTTCCTCATGTTTTACATGCTGATCATCACGGTGATTCGAGGTCAGGTCGACCGGGAACTTCAAGACCAGATCAATCAGTTCTCTACCCTGTATGCCATCCGGGGAATCGATGCGGTGAAGGAGACCGCCGTGCTTGAAGCTCAGGCGGCCGGTGAAAAGCAGGTGTTTTTCCGACTGCTGTCGCCGAGCGGGGAGCTCTTTTCCTCGTCCAACATGTCCTACTGGAGAGACATTCCCGTCGATACCAAGGCGATCCGCCGGCTGCTGGAGGGTGAGCAAACGGTGATCGACACCATCGAGGTCACCGGCAGAAAACATAAGGTCCGCACCGCCTACAGCTTCATCGGCCCGGGGATCATTCTCCATCTGGGCCAATCCATGCAGTCCGAAGATCGCCTGCTCCAGGTATTCCGACGGATTTTCATCCTGACCATGGGGGCCCTTTTTCTTCTGGCCGTGGTGGCCGGCTGGTTTATGGCGCGGCGAGCCCTGCGGGGGGTGGCCTCGATCACGCGGACCGCTCAGCAGATTTCGGCCCGTTCCCTTCAGGAACGGGTGCCGGTGCCGGGAGACGAAGACGAGATCGATCAACTGGCCATCACCTTCAACGCCATGCTCGATCGTATCCAGGAACTGGTCACCGGAATCAAGGAGATGAGCGACAATATCGCCCATGACCTGAAAAGCCCCATCACCCGGATCCGGGGCCTGGCGGAAATCACGCTCACCACCGCCGGGGGCATCGCCGAATACGAAGCCATGGCCGCCGATACCATCGAAGATTGCGATCGCCTCCTGGACATGATCAACACCATGCTGATGATATCCCGTACCGATGCCGGGGTGGATCCCGGGGCACTCGAATCCATGGATGTCGCCAAGATGATCCGCGACGCCTGTGAATTGATGGCCCCCATCGCCGAAGACAAGGCCATCGCACTCACGTGCATCGCCGAAGGCGCGGTGCCGCTGGCCGGTGACCGGCGCATGGTTCAGCGCATGGTGGCAAACCTCTTGGACAACGCCATCAAGTACACGCCCCGGAGCGGGACCATTACCGTTTCGTGTCGGGTGGATGCCGAACATACCGTCCTGGCGGTGGCCGATACGGGCCTCGGCATCGAGGCCTCGGAACTGCTCCATATTTTCGATCGGTTCTACCGTTGCGATGCCAGTCGCTCCGAACCGGGCACCGGCCTGGGGCTGAGCCTGGTGCGAGCCGTGGCCGTGGCCCATGGCGGGGAGGTCTCGGTAACCAGCGCTCCCGGCCGGGGTAGTACATTTTCCGTAATCCTACCGCGCGTGTTCCCCAGCTGATTCACATTACCAAATGATAACCTTGCGATCATTTTTTCGTCAGGTTCCGGTGCTATGGTGTCTTCCATGGAAAACGGGCCGGAAGACATGCGCCCGGCCTGTGGAGCGTTTTCATGATCCGAAGAAACCCTATACCGGGACGGCTGATTGCTTTGATGGCGAGTGGGCTTTTGGTCCTCACAAGCGCCGGTTACGCCGAGGCCGCTCCCAGCGTCCGGGCAATGCCGATGGTGCCGGCCAATTTCACCGCGCTGGCGGAAAAAGCCAAGCCTTCGGTCGTCAATATCCGCACCATGAAAATCATCAAGGGCGGCGGTCGGGTGTTTCAGCAATTTTTAGGTCCCGATGGGCAGCAAAGCCCTTTTGGGGAAGCGGATCCCCTCAACCATTACACAGCATCGCTTGACAACGGCCAAGAGCATGACTTCAAGCAGCGCAGCCTCGGATCCGGATTCATCATCGACCGGGACGGCTACATCGTGACCAACGATCACGTGGTGGCGGGCGCCGAAGAGATTACGGTCAGGCTCGCCGATGAACGTGAATTCAAAGGAAAAGTGGTGGGCCGCGATCCGAATACGGATCTTGCCCTGATCAAGGTCAGCGGGGCCAAAAACCTCACGCCGCTGCGCTTCGGCGACTCCGATGCGCTGAAGGTCGGCACCTGGGTGGTGGCCATCGGCAGCCCCTTTGGTTTGGAGCAGACCGTAACGGCCGGTATCGTCAGCGCCAAGGGGCGCAGCATCGGCTCGAGCCCCTACGACGATTTCATTCAACCCGATGCCTCCATCAATCCCGGGAACAGCGGCGGGCCGCTCATCGACATGAACGGCCGTGTGATCGGCATCAACACCGCCATTGCATCAGGCGGTCAAGGCATCGGCTTTGCCATTCCCATCGATATGGCCAAGGGCGTCATCGCCCAGCTCAAAACGGCCGGAGAGGTCACCCGGTGCTGGCTTGGGGTTGGCATTCAGGACCTTTCGCCGGAACTCCGGGCGTACTTCCACACCACAGAAAAGAAGGGTGTTCTCGTATCCAAGATATTTCCTGGGGACCCAGCCGATAAGGCAGGCATAAAACCGGGCGACATCATTGAGGCCGTAAACGGGCGGGCGGTTCAGAGCGGGCGGCAGCTGTCACGGACCATCGCAGGCATGAAAGTCGGTAGCCATACGGCCATTACTTTGCTGCGCGACGGCAGGCCGATGACCGCAATCGTGATTCTCGCCAGTCGTCAAGACAAGTGGATGCAAGCCGAAAACCGCACTCCGACGAGCAATGGCGACCTGGGAATCAAAGTGACCGAACTGCTGCCGGACACGGCCCGCCGACTGGGCCTGGATGCGGACGAGCACGGCGTTCTGGTGACCGAGGTCGACAGCGGCAGCCGCGCGGACACGGCCGGTGTGCAGCCGGGCGATCTCATCAAGGAGATCAATCACCAGGGCGTGCAAGATGTCGATGAATTCCGTGCCGAGGTTTCAAAAGCCAAGACCTCCGACGCGGTGGAAATGCTGCTGCGCCGACCGGGCGCAGGGTACGTCGCCGTAATGATGAAAAACGGTGAATGAATGATTGATTGACACTCCTCCTCTTCCCCACCACCTGTGTCGGGAATTGCCCCTCCCGGCACCGGTCATTTGCCTCCCTCCAGATGGCTGTCGGCAGGCTTCGGCCTGCCGGCAGCTCCCTCCTCGCTTTAAGATGATGGGAATCCGTTTGAACGATTCTCCCCCTGTCGATTAGAAGCGCATCTCCGTCCGTAGAGTTCCGGCCACCGGTGAATGTATCCGGTCATCGTATCGGCCTCGCGCATCATGGCGTTTAGGGTCGATTCGACTTCTGTGCAGAGCCGGTCGAGGCCGTCGTTGTCAAGATCGGGTGGAACTTGCCAGGGGGGCCGGTAGATCACGATCACCCGGCTGAATGGCAGGGGGATCAGGGTCCGGTCCCAGGCTTTTTTCAGGGTCACGGCCGGCCGGGCCGAGATCATCATCGGTATGAGCGGGGCACCGGACATTCTGGCCAATACGAGCATGCCCTTCTTTGCCACAAACCGCGGCCCCTGAGGCCCGTCGAGAACCGTCGCGGCCTTGGGGGACCCGGGCCCGCGCAGGTGGTGGAGCATTTCACGCATCGCATCACGGCCCCCTCGGCTCGATGACCCCCTGACCGGGATCACCCCGACTTTTTTTGCAAACCCGGCCAGAAGCGCTCCGTCCTTTGACTTGCTGAACATGATCATGGGGCGGAATTTGCCATAGAACCAGACGAGAAAGATCGCGTTCCGGTGCCAGGTGGCCCCCACGCCCGGACCCTCGCCTTTCACGAACGCATTGTGTACGTCGCGGCCGACGATGCGGATCCGGCAGGTGGAAAACCAGAGCCGGAGAAGGATCGAGCCGAGTTGGACGATGAGCCGGTCACGACGCTCACGAGTAAAAAACCGATGTCCCATCCGCCGTCGCCTTTCATTTCCGATCATGAAGCGGTTGGCGCGAGGTTTTCCGGCAGGTAGTCCTCGCGCACCGGTGAAAACACCTCGATCGCGACGGCGTCCTCGATCACTTCGGCCCCGTGGTCCACCCCTTCCCGAATGCACCAGCCATCCCCGGGGGAGACGTCAAAGGTGTCGTTCCCGATGGTCAGGCGGATCTTTCCCGAGACCAGATATCCGGTCTGTTCGTGGGGGTGGCGGTGAAGGGGCAGTGGACGCCCCGCCGCGAGCCGGAACTCGCTCATAAGGGTTTTTTCGCCATAGACTAGGGTCTTCAGCCGGATGCCCGGAAGGACGTCAGCATAGCCGTCGGATGCGTGCCGTAAAAACATGTCCCGCGCTCCTTTTCGGATCGTAAAGGATTTGACTTTGGTCAATTCTTCTCCCATGGTGATAGGGTATGTGTCTCATATCATCAACCGTGGGTTGCATTCCACCCCGGGGACGGAAAAAGCGCACCGTGACGACGGTCTCTGGATCGATGCCCCGGAGCGCCCCGGCCATTCCCCCTTTTCGCCGCCGCTCC
>JBJKPT010000594.1:0-1172 GCA_046706045.1 Desulfobacterales bacterium | reverse complement strand
GGGTAAGGATTATCCCCCCCAGGGGATCCGGAAAACCGTTTGAAATACCGATCGCGCCGGCCCCGGCGCCGTCCGGTCCGCCGACGGACGGTTGACGTGTCATTGAAGGGAGGCGCGCATGAGTTCTTCGTAGACTTCGTCGGATTCTTTTTTTATGATGGTTTGAAGGCGCCGGAACTGCTTCATGAGGTTTTCGGCAAAGGGGGTCAGGCGGGAGCCGTTGCCTTCCCGCACGACCAGCGTCTTGCCGATCCGCTCTTCGGATACGCGCACCCGCATCCATACCGCCCGGTAGCTCATGTGAAGCTCTTTTGCTGCGGCATGCATCGAGCCGTGACGGGCGACCGAATCCAGAATCCGGTAGCGTCCGAGACCGAAAACCACCTTGCCTTCCGGGTTTTCGATCCAAATCTTGGAGCGAATGGCGAAATGGGTGTCCTCTGACGGCATTGATGGATAATCCTTTGCAAAGGGACGGTCTTGTCAAATATGAACAGACTTACCAAAAATAACTTTATCAAACATCCGCATCCAGATCAAGACAACAGATGCCGATGTTTCATCGAAAAAATTTGGGTCGTTTTCCCTCCGTCAGGCCCTTGGTTCTGGGATGGCGACGGCTCACGGCCCTGAGACCGGCCGATCATGAAAACTGCGGATGGGATCGGCTCCCGATCGGTGTTTCAGGAGACCGGGCCGCGTCGCTTTGGCCCGAATCAAGGCTTGCCAATCCCGAATCGCGGCTGGTAGAGTCGACCCGATTCTTAATTCAATCCCCATTCATCGAAAGGAGCCCGTCTTGGCCAAAGGAACCAAAGAAGAACGAAAACAAAAAGTGATCGAGGTCTTGAACAAGGCACGCGCCATGGAACTGCAAGCCATCACCCAGTACATGAACCAGCACTACAACCTGGATGACATGGATTATGGAGACATGGCGGCGAAGATCAAGCTCATCGCCATCGATGAGATGCGCCACGCGGAGATGTTTGCCGAGCGGATCAAGGAATTGGACGGGGAACCCACCGTCGAGCCGGCGGGAAAAGCTCAAAAGGGTCAGAGCCCCCAGGCCGCGTTCGCCTTTGATGCGGGTCTCGAAGACCAGACCATCGACCAGTACAATCAGTTTCTTCTGGATTGCCGTGAAAACGGCGACAGCACCAGTGTCAAAC
>JBJKPT010000593.1:0-2876 GCA_046706045.1 Desulfobacterales bacterium | reverse complement strand
TTTTTTCCCTCGTTCGCTTCCCGTGAGAAAACGCATCGCGATCCGCAATGACCGTCTCCTTTGCAATCCTTGCACCGGCCCACTTGGCGTTAAAGGGAAAGGCAAACGGGGGAGGGAATTTTTTTACAAACGAAAACGAACCATTCGGACCTAAAATGGTGACCATGGGCATGGCGTGGCTCGGCAAGGCCTCGGAAGCCGAGCGAACCGGGCTTGGGGAAAGCCGCCTCGACCCGATCGAGGAATTCCACCGGCCTTGGGATAAGCCGTGTAAAAAAATCGCAACAACCATTTGAACCGCTTATATTTCTTGACATTTCCGTCGATATTGAGTTTGAGGCAAAATTACAGAACTTAAGAAGGAAGCAGGAAATCGTCATGCTCACGACAAGGCTCAGGCCTTTTTTCATGCGGGGGATTGGGATCTTTTTCTACCTGGTCCTGGGGATCGGCCTGACGGCCGGCACTGGCCTCGCTGCGGAAACGGTGACGACCGTTGCGCCGGCGGTTTCCGGGGAACTGTACGCCCTGCTCGCCACAACGGGAAAAAGCCCGTCACCGGAGTTTTCCGCCGGTCGAGCCGCGCATCTCGTGAATTTTGTGCTCTCCAAAAAACCCGCCGGCCGAATGTACCGGGCCGGAGACGGACTGGATTCGGAGTCGGCCTATTTCGAAGTGGATCTCGACGTCTCCCTGGCGCGGATTCTGAAACTGGCCTACAACCCCCGCATCCCGGGGGCCCTCACCACACCGGCCTCCCAGCGCCTGGCCTATTGGAAACGGGTGACCAACGGAAAAGAATGCTTCGACACCCTGTGGAAATGCCTGGATCACCTTCAGACACCCACGGTCGTCACCGGCATCGAGCACGTGGAAAATACCCCGGACACCTTTTCCGGGGCCTACTATGCTTTCGATCTGGAACGCAGCCTGATCCTCTTCCGAACGGGCCGTGCGCAGGTGATGATCTCTCTTGCCACGCAGCCGGAACGCTCCCAGGTGGGAAGCAAAGGGTTGATCATCGGTTCGGACCGGGACTGGAATTATCTTTATTCCGGCCAGACCGGCCTGAACCGGCCGGGTCTGGGATGGATGCACTCTTACCTCTACAGCAGCGCCTCGGCCCTGATCTACATCCAGCCCGATCCGGATGTGCCCCTGGTCCGCTGCGGCATCTTCAAATGGGTCAATGCCGGATGGGGCTTCATCAACGTGGTACGGAGCCGGAATATCCACGACGGGTTGAAACGCTTTGCCGAGTCCTTCCGCTTCGTGATCGAAAACCCGAGGCTGCCGTCGGTGAAAACCATCGAGGAGATCTACGCCGACATGACCCAAAGCAGCACGTCGACATTGCAGGCCGGGATGCGGGCCTACCTCGACCACCTCGAACAGCGGTACGGCGACCGCAGAGGGTTTCCCCGGGAATGGTTTGAACAATGGTTCAAATCAGACCGGTACCTGAAGCTACTGAGCCGCAAAGACATGATCGCCGCCTTGTTTCTCGAACGGTTGAAGGGGATCCTCAGGCCTCAAACCGGCGTATCCGTGGCGACTTCCACCAATGGTATCAGCGGCTGATGCGGCATCACCACCGAATGGCCAACCCGAACACCGATGCCGCCGCGTCTGGATCGCGCCTCATTCCTTTTTAAGCACCGTGACCGGAATTTTTCCGGAAAGGGCCGCGCGAAAGGCCTTCGCATCGTCCGCCGAACCGACAATGCCGCCGTAATGCATGGGGATGGCCATTTTCGGCGATATGGCCAGGGCGGCCTTGACGGCCTGGGCCGCCGTCATGACATAGGTTCCGGACACCGGCAACAGAGCGACATCCACGCGAAAATCCGCCATCTCCGGAATGAAATCGGTATCCCCGGCATGGTAGAGCCGAACGTTTTCGATGGTTACGATAAACCCGAGCCAGCCATTGGCCTTCGGGTGAAAGGCCTTGTCCACGTTGTAGGCCGGCACCACCTCGATCGTAATACCGCGAACCGTCAGGGCATCCCCCGGGACGACGACCCGCACATCCCCGGAAAGCTTCTTCGCCGCCTTTGCCTCGGTGACGATGACCGTATCCGGCGTGCTGATGCGGGCCACATCCTCCGGCGAACAATGATCGAAGTGTTCGTGAGAAATCAGGATCAGATCGGCCGGCGGACCCTCGGAAATTTGAAACGGATCGAAATAGACCACCCGGTCGCCATCGATGCGAAACGCGTCGTGCCCCAGCCAATGAATGCTTTCGATAAAGGATTCGATCATGGATGGTTCCTCCTTTTCCCCGGCAAACGGTGGGCTCCCCGATGTCGCGGCCGGCGCCCGATACGCCGGATGACGGAAGAAACCCACGAGGTATCGCCTCACCGTCGGATCAATGTTCCCCAAGGTGGAAACGGTGGTAATCAGTTTACCACAGTGTCGATCCATCAATAGCAAAAATTGCCATCCATTTGAGAGCTGCCCATGCCGATTGCGGCGAAGCGGAACGAATGCATATTATAAGCGTATTCATGATGGATATGGAAAGACACCGACAGTTCCTTGAATTTATTACAGGGATGATTTAAGTGAGCCTATCCGGATCCGGGGCCATTCGCGGATGGCTTTTCTCGACGATTTCGGTGTCGGACACCACATCGAAGGGACTTCCCGCGCGCCTTGCGCGCCAGGTGCTGCGGCCATCCCGGTGCATCACCGGTTTTTCGAACAAAACAACGAAAGGCCGTTCTCCGGCGGCCGCATGTTCAGCGGTCCACACGTGACGCACCGGAAGAACGGAAAGAATCATGAACTCCCGTGAATTGCCACTTCCCGGCCACTTCGACCCCTCGAAAGTGGCCGAAATCCAACGGATCGATTACGCGGGCCTT
>JBJKPT010000592.1:0-9463 GCA_046706045.1 Desulfobacterales bacterium | reverse complement strand
GCGATTCCGTTGGGTGCGGTCCCGGCCGTGGTTCTCCGGGCCTCCAGGGCGCGGCGCTTTTCCTTTTCCAGGTCCAGGAGCCGTCGGATCGTCCGGAGGATGATCGACTGGGGAAAGTGGCCGAGGGCGGCCTGCACGTCCGCGACCGCCATGACGTCGCCCGTGTCCTTGCGGCGGACGATGAAAACCGGCCGGTGACTGGCCGCAACGTAGAGGCGGCGGGGGGACCGGACGCTCACGGCGGAGACCGCCGCCTGCCCGTCCCCGGAGACGATCTGCCGAACGCTTTCCACGAGAGCCGACTCGTCCAGGTCCGCGGCGGATTTGTCCTCCACCTGTTTCCAGATCCGGTAGTCGATGGTATGGCTTCCCAAAAAGAAGTTTTCCAGGCCAGCGTCCATCAGCCGGCGGATGATCCCGGATCGCTTCTTTTCGTGAACGAAGTCTTCGTAGTACTCCTCCCAGAGAAGGGGGAGGTACTCCGAGGAGTTGCCGCTGCGCGGACGGGCGCCGGAGTTGCGCAGGTACTTGAGCAGGCGCGCCTCGGTCATCCCGTTGAACTGCCCGTTCAAGACGATACCGCGCTCCCGGCGTTGATCGGTGAACGGATGGGCGTTTTCCGGGGTGATGGCCGACTGAAGCGCCCAGCGGCCGTGGGCGATGATGGGGGTCGCCAGGTGGCTGAGGGTCAACGGATCCGTTTCGCCGGGCGAAAGAGAGGAAAGGATCGCGTCGGAACCAAGGCGCGGCCGGACCTCCGTCTCCCGGATATGCTCGAACACGGCCCCGGCGGCCCACCCGTAGACGTTGGCGGCTATCTCCGCCCGGAAGATATCCTTCCAGGAAAATTTTTCAGGGGCCGGCGCCGCGGGCCAAAGCGTTCGGAAAATACGCGCCACCGCTTCATCGGTCCGGGGATTTTCGAGAAGGCGGCTCATCATGGCCGACTCCAGACCCCTCAAGACCAGGCGTACGCCGTCCCGATCCAATTCCTTCGGCACCCGAACGGCAACGCGGGCGAGAAGGTGCCACAGGGCCTCCTCCGCCTGAGCAAAAAGGGATAGAAAGCTTTTGTCCCCGGGCGCCTCTTCCTCACCCAGGAGCGCGCACCAGTAAACCTCTTCGAAAAGGTCGTCGAATCGCTCGAGGACCGCCTCGGCGGGCACCGGCAGCCCGCCCTGGGTTTCCGCCGCCTCGGCTTCCCTCTTCAAGGCGTTGCGGATCAGTATTTTGCAGACGACCGGTGAAAGGTCGAATTCCTCGATGAAGGTTTCCAGCAGGCGGATCAAATCGTCCCGGTTTTGGATGGCGCCGTTTTCGGTGCAATTGGCGCACCCCGGCCGTCCGGGTTTGAGGGTCGAGCCCGGGCGCGATGCATCTGCGCCCGGCCCGGGGGGGAGCAGGGCGTCGATCACGGGGCATCCACTGTTTTTCCGGGAAAGCGGGGAGGCGCTTTCCGAATCGAATCCATCCAAACGCAGCACCCGGCGCTGGATATCTGCCCGAAAATCGGAGGATTCCCCCGGGGTGAAAAGATGCAGCCATTCGGCGGACCGGTTGGGGCAAATCTCCCTTTCGGTCATCGCTTCCACGAGGGCCGGCAATGCGCCCACGGTCTTCAACATCCGGACGGGGCTGTCTTCGTCTCCGAACACCCCGATGCCCATGCTGTCGGGAGCCCGGTAGATGATGGCGGACATGCCGGACAAAATCCGGGTCAAGCCGTTGCCAGCCCCGCCAAAATAACTCACAATCCCGCACATTGATGATCCGTCCGTTTCCACGTTCGCGACGGTGCAAACCGCGCCGGGGGAGATCCCCCAATCGGGGTTACGGCATATTCAGGATATGAAACAACGCCAAGCGACCCGATTATCACCAAGTGTAACAAAACATGTCAATAAGAAAATGCGGGCCGGTGACGATGGCATCGCCTGAGCGCGGTGGTGAAAGATGGTCCTTCGGGGTCTTGACGGTCGCGAATGCCCGGAGAGCGGTTCGACCCGGCATGGCAGCCCCGACCGCGGAAGGGCTATATTTGGGGATGGATCGGTGGGAAAGTTGAAAAATATCGACGGGGTAACGGCAGCCGGCAAAATCAAAACGGAACAAATGAATTGAAAATGTAACAAAATATGTCATATTCTTGAACGTGGATCCCAAATGCCACGACTCATCGCTCGGTCTCCTCGGTACGAACGATGTGTTGTTTTTCAACGGTCACGAGGCAACCGGCCTCGGGCGGAGAGGGGGTGCAATGAATCAGGCGCAGGAATCGCTGTTTGAAAAAATCAAAACGCTGCGTGCACAACTGACCCCCAAGGGGAAACACCTGGCCGAGTATGTTCTCCAGAACCCCCAGGAAGCCGTATTTTTAAGAACCCGGGAACTCGGGGCCGCGTGCGGGGTGAGCGAAGCCACCGTGGTGCGGTTTGTGAACCGGTTGGGCTATGCCGGATATCGGGAATTCATTCTGGCCCTTCGGGATCTGGTGGACACCGAAATGACCTTTATCGATCGGGTCAAGCTGGTGGATGTCCATGGGCAGGAAACGGAACGGATGGGCCGGGTCGTTTACGACGAAATCCGCAACCTGAAAAAGCTTTTTGATAGCCTTGATTACGGAGCCATCCGCGAGGCGGCCGAGCGGATCAAGGACGCTCCTGCCGTGGACGTCATCGGATCGCGGCTGTCCTATACCTTTGCCTACTACCTCGGCTGGGTCCTCACGAAGATCCGTCCCGGCATTACGATCCTCAAGGGAAGCGACAGCACCGCAATCGACCGGTTGACGCTTTCCGCCGGTCCGGTCCTTGTCATCATGATCGCCATCACCCGCTACCCCAACGAATTGATTCGTCTTGCCAGAGTCGCGCGCCGAAACGGCCACCGCCTGCTACTCATCACCGACAGCCCCCTTTGCCCCATCCGTCCGTTTGCCGACGTGACCTTGATCGGCCCCTATGCGCGGTTTCTCATCGTGGGCAGCCCCAGCACGATCTCCTGTTTGATCAACTGCCTTGTCTTCGAGCTGATCCACCGCTACGGCGATGAACTCCGGCAACATCAGGAAAAATTGGAAACCGCTTTTATCGAAAACGACATCCTGTTCAATCTCGATAGAGGCTGATTTCCTTCTCCCGGCTTCCTAATTTTTTGGAATGGCCTCTAATCTTTACCGAATAGTGATCCCATTTTTAGGAGGAGGGAAAAGTCTCCGTCGACGTGGTATTTTTGATCCATGAACGCCTGCTGGCCGTCTGCTTTTCCGGTCATGACGTCCATCCACAGGTCAAAGGGTGTCCGGATGGTGATGTCCGGTTTCGTGGCCGGTCCGGCGGCGGCGGTGATCTTTCCGCCGGCAACGGTCAAATGGCAGGATCCGGTTGTCTTCCCCGAGAAGTCGAATTGGAATGTGGCCTTTAGGTTTCCGGCCGCCTCCGGTTTAAATCCCATGGGCATGATGGCCATGAAGGTTTCGATGGAATCGGGCCGCAGGGGGAGGTTCCGTTCGTTCATCTCCCTGGGGGTGATTTTCTCTTCGATGCAGGTCTTCCACATGATGTTTCCGATCGGCGCGAACATCGACTCGACCCCCAGGGGCCGGGTGATCTCAGCCATGGTCCCTGCGGAAACGGCTTGCGAGCGGACCAGTTCGCCGCCCGCTCTTCGAAGGGCCTCGACGACCCCTTCCCGCACGGTCTTGTCCGGCAAATGGATCATGCTCTCGGCCGCCGGCCGGTAGATTTCGGAAAGAAGGTTTCTGCCGAAAAGAAACCGGGCATAAGCGCTGAGTTGATCGAAAACCGTCATCTCGGGGAACCCGGCCACGGACATGACCACGGCCTTGGGGGTCGAGTGCCGGAGCGGATGCCGCATGCGACCGTCCTTTTCTTCGAAAAACGGTTCCAGCACGGGCAGGGTGCGTTCGACGAACGCCTTCATCGTCGCGTTCATGGTGTAGTGGTAGAGGGGGGTCGCGTAGACGGCCACGTCGGCCTCGAGCCATTTGGGAAAAATTTCCTTGGTCATGTCGTCTTTTTGCACGCAGACGCCGGGGGTCTTGGTCCAGCAGGTAAAGCAGCCGATGCAGGGGCGTACCTTCTTCTCGCGCAGGTTTACGACGTCCACCCGGGCTCCGGCGGCGAGCATTCCTTCCACGAGGGGGTTGAGAATCATTTCGGTCTTGCTCTCCCCCTGGCCTCGGGGGCTTGAATTGATGGCGATGACATTCATGGCGGTCTCCTTTGTCGGCTTCCGCGAGACGACGGGGTTACCGGTAATTGGGGTTAGGCATGCGTTCGTGTCCATCCCGGAATGGCCCTTTTGTGCGATTTCTGCCTTGGCCGATCGATTGGAATCCTCGAAATAGCCGCGCCATTCCTGCGGTTCCAATCCTCCGCCCGCCTTTGACCTCACGCGCAATTGCCTATCCCGGGATGAGCACTCGTTAAGGACGGGGAGTTTCCCGGGGAGCGGACCGCGTCGGGGGCGACCGGCGGCCCGGCGGCCGGGCCGGGCGCCGGGTTGCCGCCGAAAATCCGCCCCATGCGGAGCAGAAGGCCGAGATTTCCCTCCGCGGTATAGGCTTTTGTGGCGAATCCGTTCTGAGGATCCATGTCTCCGCGGGCGATCGCAAGCCACGCATCGGCCGGGGTGCGGATGAGAAGGTCCGGTTTCCGGGATGATCGCGTTTCAAATGTACATGTGTTGTTTTCAATCCGCAAGCAGGCATGAAACGTTTCCGCGCCGGAGACGACGAACCCGATGACGGCACGGAGGCCTTCGGCGGCCCCGGCGTCAAACGCGCCGGGCATCGATTCGATGGCTTCCCGGGCCGTTGCCGGAAGCGGGCCGGATTTCGGTCCCCGGTGGGGTGCCGGGGCTCCTTGCGCGGCTCTCCGCTCCTGGCCGCTCAACGGCGGGAGGCCCAGGCGGCGTAGGTAGTAATCCGGAAACCGCCGGTTGAACGGCCCGCCGAGCCCGAGGAGCAGGGCCATGGGTCCGAGAAACCGGGCAATCCAGGACGGATGAAGGCTCACGAGGAAACAGAGCGCGAAAAGCCCGGCCCAGGCGTAGGTCATGATCCGATTGACCCTCATGAACAAGGGGTTTTCCCAGAGCGCCTCGGGCGCCCTTTTCCGGGCGTAGTGAACGGTAAACGGCGGCAGGCCGAGAAGCGGGGGGAAGAACGCGGCGGCAAAGAGACAGAGGTAAATGCCGGTCACCGAATACCGGGCAAGGACCCGGCCCGCCGGCTGGGGCCACAGGGCCAGGGCGGCCGTGATGACGGCCAGGTACGCGGTGACCGCCCAGTCGAAATAGCCCGGTCGACCCCATCGGTATGCGATGAGAACGGCGACGATGCAGCAGGCCAATACCGCCGCCGCGACTTCCAGCAGGCGCCCTGTCGGGACGCCGCCTTTTTCGGCCGCCACCTGAAAGACGGTCAGGAGGAGAAACGGGGCAACGCTGAGAAACCATTGTTGAACCTTTGTGGGCTTTTTCATGGCATTCTTTCTCGGGGTCCGGTTCCGTTCTTTTCCAATCCCCGCGAAAAGAACCGATGGGTGGTGAAAGGGTTTGCCGATGCTTTGAAATTGGATCCGTTCAAAGGATTTCGGTATCCGAAAATGCGCGATGGATCCGATTCTCCATAAGAAGATGAGCCCATGATACGCCTGGGAAATACCCATGCAATCCGGATGCGACGAATCGCCCAACCGTCGGATAAACGGCCGTATCCTGGGGCGAACCGATCCGGGCGGTGAATTTTCCCTCCTTGGGGCAGCCGGAGGCGTGTTGCGAAAAGGTAGCGGGGGTTCGAACGAGTTATGGTTGCATCCGAGAAGCCTGACAACCATTCGACGGAGCCCATCTCAACATGGCCCACTTACGCGATTTCTGCGTTGGTCGATCGATTTGAATCCTCGAATAGCCCGCTATTGCTCCGGTTCAAACCATCCGTCGGCCTTGAACTCACGCAAAATTGCCTATCCCGGGATGGTCGCTCGATATAGGCCTTGCGAAAAAGACAGCGGATCCAGGCCGATCCGTGACCAAAATTCGCGGTTGCACATGCGGTTTCTGGGTATCGTCAAGAGATGGCGGCGCTTGCACTGTGGGAAAAATGAAAGGGGTCATACCTTTTGTATCGGGCCTGGGTATTGCGACACCCAGGGATCGGCCGTCAGCAGGGTGATGCCCTCGACCGTCGCCTGTGCGACGAGGATTCGGTCAAAGGGGTCTTTATGGATTGGCGGCAGGCTGTCGATGGCGACGGCGTGTTCGCTGCTGATGGGCAGTTCACTGTAGCCGTTGTCCAGGAGCCCGCGGCGCAGCAAACGCGCATTTACTTGAAAATCGCCGCGCCCCAGCCCGCCCTTGATGGCGATTTCCCACAAGCTGGCCGCGCTGAAAAAAAGCTCATTTCCCGGTGCTTCGATCCGGGCGCGGGCCTCGCCCGGCAGGCGGTCCGGGGCTCCGGCCGCCCACAGCAAAAGATGCGTGTCCAGCAGCAGTTTCATGCGTTCCCACCGAAAAGCCGCTCGATCTCGGCGCCTCCCATCCGGTCGAAATCATCGGGCACGGCGATCTGCCCGGCCATGAAGCCCAGCCGTTTCATTTGCCCGGCCTCCGGTGCGTTCAACGGCATCACCTTGACCAGCGGTTTGCCCGCCTTGGCGATCACAAATGGCTCGCCGTTGGCGGCTTGTTCGACCAGCCTTGACAGATGCGTTTTGGCTTCGTGGATGTTGACGGTCAGCATAGGGCACCTTTCGATACAAACTTAGTCCTGTGGATTTAGTCTATTGCATTTGCTTCAGAACACAAGTTGAAAATTCATTTTTTTGCAAAACCACCGACTTGTCCACCGCTGCCAAAACGGCGGCCCGGGTTACCTGCCGGGATGATAGGGTCGTCCCGCCCGCCGTTCGTGACCGTCCGTGGACGGGCACGCATTGCGTGTTCAACGGTGCCGGTCGGCTCAAATTCTTATGGGAACTTGAAATCGAGAGCCCGCAGGGGGCCCCGTTTTCGCCTTTGCATCGCTTCATCGACTGTGGCATAAGGAGTGCAAGGTTATGTCGTGCAAGGCATAGCCGGGATCGACGCCCATCGCATGGACACCGCTCCCCGTGAACGGACGGCCGTTACCGGCCCTGCAACCAATGGAGGAGAGAGTATGAAGAAAATGGGGTTGTTGAAAAAGAGCATGATGGTCTTGCTGGCCAATTTTGTCTGCATCGGCCTTCTTGCCTTTCCGTCGTCGGCGGAAACGCAGGCAAAGGTGATCATCTTTCATGCAGGTTCGTTGTCCATCCCGCTAAAGCAGATGGCCGACGCCTTCAACAAGAAGTATCCGAACGTCCAGGTGCTCCGGGAGGCGGCGGGCTCACGGACCTGCGCCCGGAAGATCACGGATCTGAAAAAGCCTTGCGACATCATGGCTTCGGCCGATTATTCCGTTATCGATACCTTGTTGATCCCGAAATACGCCTCCTGGGACGTTCATTTCACCACCAACGAAATGGCCATCATGTACCGGCCGGATTCAAAGTACGCCAAGGAAATCAACGGTAAAAACTGGTACAAGATTCTCCTGAAAAAAGGGGTGGAATACGGCCATTCCGATCCGAACTCCGATCCGTGCGGGTACCGAAGTCAATTCACCTGGCAGCTGGCCGAAAAATATTATCACGTGCCCGGGCTCTACAAAGCCTTAAAGGCGCACTGCCCCTTGCAGAACGTGCGGCCCAAGGAGACGGATCTCATCGCCCTTCTCGAAGCCGGTCAGCTCGACTACGTGTTCATCTACAAGTCCGTCTGTGAGCAGCACCACATGCCCTTTGTCGCGCTCCCGCCCCAAATCAACCTGGGGTCGCCGGCCTATGCCGCTTTTTACAAAAAGGCCTCGCTGAAGATCTCGGGGAAAAAGCCCGGCACCTTTATTGAAAAGAAGGGGGCGCCCATGATCTATGGCATAACGATCCCCAACAATCCGCCCGACCCGGAGTGGGCGGTCAAATTCCTGGCTTTCGTCCTCGGACCCGAGGGGCGTGAGATCATGGAGAAAAACGGGCAGCATGCGATTTATCCGATCATTGTGACCGGTGATGCCGCAAAACTGCCCCCTGAGATCCAGCAATTGTCCAAATGAGAAATTTTCGAATCGTCATATCCGGCCTGGGCGGGATCCTCGTTTTGATCGTGGTGATCCCGCTTGTCCGGATGGTCGTCACCGCGGATCCGTCAATCCTGCGATCCACGCTGGGCGACCCGGAGGTCATCCAGTCGGTGTTTCTGAGCTTGCGGTCGGCCTTGTGGGCGACCCTGAGCTGTATCCTGTTTGGCATTCCGTTGGCGTATGGCCTGGCCCGGTGGGAGTTTCCAGGCAAAACGATCGTCCAGGGGATCATCGACCTGCCGGTGATGATCCCCCATACCGCCGCCGGCATCGCCCTGCTCATGGTCTATGGCCGGGAGTTTTTTTTGGGCAAGGCATTCGCCCGCCTGGGCATCAGCTTTACGGGCACCGAAGCCGGCATCAGTCTCGCGATGGCCTTCGTGTCCCTGCCGTTTCTGGTCAACGCCGCACGGGACGGATTTCTCGCGATCGACCCACGCCTGGAGCGCGTGGCCCGCACGCTCGGGGCCTCCCCCTGGCAGGCGTTTTTCAAGGTCAGCCTCGCGCTGTGCTGGCGCTCGATCCTCTCGGGCGCGATCCTGATGTGGGCCCGTGGAATCGCGGAATTCGGGGCCGTGATCGTGTTGAGCTATCACCCGATGGTCGCTCCGATCTTGATTTTCGAACGTCTCGAGAATTACGGACTGAAGTATGCGAGTCCGGTGGCCGTGATCCTGATTCTCCTCTGCCTGATCGTCTTTACCGGGTTGCGCTGGCTTGCCGGCGAGAAAAAGGAGGTCTAGGTGCTCAGGCTTGAAGGGGTCGATGTCAGGCTGGGCGATTTTCGCCTCCGGGAGATCTCCCTGCATGTTGCCCCCGGTACCTACCTGGCGTTGCTTGGTCCCACCGGCACCGGGAAAACGGTTCTTCTGGAAACCATCGCCGGCGTGTACAAGCCCAGCCGCGGGCGCATCCACATCAAGGGCCGGGATGCCACCCGCCTGGCTCCGGAGGAAAGGCGCCTGGGCATCGTCTACCAGGATTTCGCCCTGTTTCCCCATCTGACGGTTTTTCAGAACATCGCCTTCGGCCTGCGCCTGAAAAGCACCCCGAGCCGGAAAATCACCGGCATTGTCGAAGAGATGGCGCGATTTCTCGATATCGCGCCGTTGCTCAAGCGCCGCCCCAGACGGCTTACCGGCGGCGAACGCCAGCGCGTGGCCCTGGCCCGGGCACTGGTGATGGAGCCTTACGTGCTGCTCCTCGACGAGCCGTTGAGCGCCCTGGATCATGCGACCCGCGGTCGTATTCAAAACGAGCTGAAACGGATCCACG
>JBJKPT010000591.1:0-4840 GCA_046706045.1 Desulfobacterales bacterium | reverse complement strand
GGCACGACCCGCACCGTGCCGTCCGGATAAGCTTCCGCCCTGCCGATCCGGTTGTACGGGAACTGGTATTCGTAAACGACGAACAACGGGGCGTTTCGGGCCAACAGGGAACCGGTTTCCGGGGGTGGGCCGTAAATGCCCGTCGGCGTATTTGCCGGAATTTTCAGGTATTGGGCGCAGCCGACAAGAAGCAGCGCCATGACCAGCGGCCAGAATCGCAATATGCGCAACGATTTCATCGTGTTCTTCCTCCCTCGATTTTCGTTGTTTTGCCGTTGACTTCTTGGGTCGGTCGGTTCATTTTCTTCTCAAGTTTGCCGGCGAGTCGCCGATGACGGTGGATTGAGGGGCGGTCCGAACGGAACCCTTTCGTATTGGATTTCGATGGGGTTGCCGGGCGGGACGAAGGCGACGATGGATGTGGTGTCCAGTCCCAAAAGCGACGATGGAAGCGCAAAGGATGTCCATGCGATTTATGCTTTACAATATCCGGTACGCTGCGGGCACCGGGGCTCAATTTCACCTTCCGGTGCCTTTCTGTGGCTATCTGCGTCCAACCATTGACCGGTTTGACAAGATCGGTGATTACATCCGATCGATCCGGCCCGATGTGGTCGGCCTGGTAGAGGTTGACTGCGGCTCCTACCGTTCGGGCCGCCGGAACCAGGCCCAGGACTTGGCCCGGCGCATCGCCCACACCCCGATTTCGGGCATCAAGTACGCCAGGGATTCGATGGTGGAGAAGATGCCCCTGGTGAGTTGCCAAGGAAACGCGTTTCTGACCAACCGGGAAATCCGATCCCAACGGTTTCATTATCTCAACAACGGGATGAAGCGGCTGGTTATCGAACTCGAACTGGCCGAGGTGACCCTGTTTCTGGTCCACCTGTCTCTCAAATACCGTCACCGGCAGCAGCAGCTACAGGAGCTATCCGAGATTGTCCGCGCAACGTCCAAGCCGGCCATCGTCGCCGGCGATTTCAATGTATTCCGCGGCCATGAGGAACTTTGCCACTTCTTGACCGATACCGGGCTGGTCAGCGCCAACCCCGCCGGCATGCCATCGCATCCCAGCCGTGCACCGCGGCGCCAGCTCGATTACATCCTCCACAGCCCAAGGATTCGGGCCATCGATTTTCAGGCCCCTCGGGTGACCTTCTCGGATCACCTGCCCCTGGTCTGCGATTTTGACCTGCATCCTGACCGCTGGCTCATCTAGGGTCCATCCCAGGATCGGTCAGGCAAGTTCGAGTCCGGCCATCAATTCGTCCCGTGTGATGATGGCTTTAACGTCCGGTACGTGGGCGCGGATGTTGTCAAGCCCTCCCTCCTGACGATCCACCAGCACCACGGCTCGCACGACCACAAGACCTTCCTCCCGTGCCCGCGCGATGGCCTGGATCGTCGACTGGCCGGTGGTGGCGACATCGTCGATGATCACCACCCGATCGCCGGGGTGCATATCGCCCTCCACCCACTTGGCGATGCCGTGATCCTTGCGTGTTTTCCGGATGGAAAAGGCGTTGATCGGCTTTGCCTGCAATTGCGAAGCAAATGCCGTGGCCACGGCGATGGGGTCGGCCCCGAAGGTCAGACCACCGATGCCGACGATATCGAGGTCTTTGACCGCTTCGAAAACCAGGTGGCCCGTGAGCACCATGCCCAGAGGGCTCAAAACGGTCGGTTTGCAGTTGACGTAAAACGAGCTCATGCGGCCGGAAACAAGCCGGAAGGACGGCTCCGGCGTGTATTTGAAAGATTTTTCGCGCAGAAGGCGGATCAGGTCGGCTTTCATCCGATTGATTTCCTTATTCGATTGCACTGCCCGAGACGGCGCTTTGCCGGGGTTGATAAAACGGAATCGATCCGATATGAAAAGTTCGCCACGGCATTACGGCATTTCAACGGCGCCCTGGCATTGGATCGGAAGCGGCGTACAGCCCCGCACGGAAGACCGGCGTCTCATCGCCGTTGGGGATTCGGTGTTTTGTTCGCCTCCGGATCCCTTTGCCCGAGCCGGGGTATACCAGCATCGCCCAGGGGGGTCAACGCCGTGCCCTTCGAACATGGCACCCAATGCGCAGGGCCGGGGATCGCTAGCGATGGACCAACGTGAAAAAGATGCCATCATCCGGGTGTTTCACGTTCACAAGCAGTATGGCGCCAAACGTGCGCTGACGGACCTCACCCTGGATGTGGCGAAAAATGAGTTCGTTTTGGTGACGGGCCCCAGCGGTGCCGGCAAAACCACCCTGCTCAAATTGCTCTATCTCGGGGAACCGGTTTCAGAAGGACAGATCCTCATCGACGGAGTGAACCTCTCGCGCATTTCCCGGCGGCGGATTCCGGCGCTTCGCCGCAAGTTCGGCATCATTTTTCAGGATTACAAACTGATTCCCACCAAGTCGATCTTCGACAACGTGGCTTTGGTATTGGAGGCCGCGGGCATCAAACGGCGGATGGTCGAAAAAAAAGTCACCAGCGTGCTGCGTCACGTCGACATGGAAGACCGCCGCGACGCCTTGCCCCCCAGCTTGTCCGGCGGTGAGCAGCAACGGGTTGCCGTGGCCCGGGCCGTGGTGGGGGAGCCGAAAATCATTCTGGCCGACGAGCCCACCGGCAGCCTCGATCCGGATTCGGCCGAGATCATCTTCGAGCTGCTCAAGCGGTTTCACCTTCGCGGCGGGACATTGGTGGTCGCCACCCACGATCAGCACCTTGTCGAATCCTCAGGCGGCCGAGTGATCCGCCTCAAGCAAGGGCACCGGGTCGATGTGCCGGCCGACGCGGGAGAGAGCCTTCAAGTTGCTCTACATTAAAAAAGCCGTTGCCGACATCTCGGATCACCGGTTCCTGAATGCCTTGACCATCGTCACCATCGGGTTCGCGGTCCTGATTGTGAGCACCTTCACCCTGTGCGTCATCAACGGCCGCAGCCTGATCGATCAGTGGAAACAGGGGGTAAGGATAACGGCCTACCTCCGTTCGGGTACCGATCCCGGTAGCCTGACCCGGCTCCACCAGCAGATCAAAGCCCTCTATGGGGTCCAGGACGTGGTGTTTATTTCGAAGGACGAGGCCCTCAAGCGGCTGCGCCGGCAGATGCAGCATGAGGCGGCCCTGTTTGAAAACCTCGATGTCAATCCGCTGCCCGATGCCTTCGAGGTTCGGGTCGAGGACCACAGCGACCAACTGGACACGGTCGCCGCCATCGCCAAGAAGTTGACCTCGTTTCCCGAAATCGACGATGTGGAATACGGGCAACGCTGGTTGGGCAGGTTTTCCGGGTTTATTGAGCTGTTTGCGATTGCCGGGTACGCCTTGGGCGCACTCGTGTGCCTGGCGGCGGTCTTTTTCGTTGCCAATACGGTGCGGTTGGTCATTTATTCGCGCCGGGATGAGATTGAAATCATGCGGCTGGTCGGCGCCGAAGACTGGTTCATCCGAATGCCGTTTTACTTCGAGGGGTTGATCCAGGGACTTGGTGGCGCGCTTCTTGGAATGGCGGCCCTTTTTATTGCTTTTCTCTTCATCACTGAAAAACTTTCCCAGGGAACGTATACCGAACCGATGCAATTGCATTTTCTGCCGATGCACATCTTCTTGATTATCATCGCCGGCAGCACGTTGGTCGGCTGGTTGGGGTGTAGCCTTTCGCTGCGCCAGTATCTGAAATCGTAATGACCGGACGCCATTCCGAAATTGGTTGGGTCGTCGTCACGGCCGCGCTTTGTCGGCTGATCCTCGCCGGGGCGGCAGGGTTGGCGTTGCTTTTTGCTGCCGGTGTGCCATCGCATGCCGCCAGCCCCCTTGGTGTCGTCAAGGCGAACCGACTCAACCTGCGGGCCGCTCCCGATACCACCAGTCGGAATCTTGCCGTTTTGGAACGGGGCACTACCTTTACGGTCATCGAAACCCGCAACGGCTGGATAAAAGTGCGGGTGAACGGCCGGGTGGGGTTCCTGCGCGCACGGGATCGTTATATTGGGTATCTTGCCACCGAGGCGGTCCAGACCACCCGAAAGGCACGGAAAGGCGTCGTCGAAGCCCGCCGCAAGGCCGGCGAGATTAAGGAGAAAATCGAGGCCTCCCGGGTCCAGATCATCACCATTACCGAAGAGGAAAAAACGCTGGTGGAGAGCCTCGACCGCATCGACCGGTCGTTGAACAGTGCCCGTCTCCAGGTGACGACCACCCGCAAGGCCGCAGCCCAGCTTTCCGCGGCCATCGCCGATACCCGCCATCAGGAAGCCCTGCTCACCGAACGGATCGCCCGGCAGCAGGCCTATGCCGCCGATCGCTTGGTCGCCCTTTACAAACTCAACCGGATTGGCCGTTTGCCGATGCTTGCCTCGGCTGGCTCCATCAACGAGCTTGTGGCGCGGGAGCGGGGACTGACGGCCATCCTGGATCACGACCAGAAGGTGATCGAGGGGCTTGTCTCCGCCCGGCGCGAGTTGGTCGCCGTGCGGAGCCGGCTCGAAAGCCAGAAAGCGGAGAAGGCCGCCTTGGATGCCCGCCTCGGAGACGAAATCCGCCAAATGAACGCGGAGCGGGACCGGCGCCAGTCGATCCTTTCCGAGATCCGAAACCGGAAATCCATGGCTCTTGCAGCCCTCGATTCCCTTGAAGATGCGGCCAAGCGGCTCGATCAGACCATCGATCGGCTGAACCAAGCCCTTGAACAAACCGTTACCCGGGCCGCTCAACCCCTCACCGCAACGGAAGCCCTTCCCGCGGCGATGGGTTTTGCGCGGAGCAAAGGGTTGCTTCCGTTCCCTGTAAATGGTAGAATTCTCAACAAATTCGGACCGTATCGGAATTCCGAATACAACGATAA
>JBJKPT010000590.1:0-6821 GCA_046706045.1 Desulfobacterales bacterium | reverse complement strand
CCGCGTTTCCCGGCAGAAACGGTTACAATTCCTGGATGTCGATGATTTCGCCTTTGAAAATCTCCATGGCGTCCGCAACGACCGGGTGGCTCAAAATTGCCTGCCGCTTTTGCTCACCCTCCTCTTTATTTTTTTTCGGCCTCGGACGAATCGTCCTCGGCCGAAATCTCCACCCGGTGATTCGGGCCGAACAGGTCGCGGCAAAGGGCACGGATGATCTCCATATGCTTGGGCTGACGGGCCCGCTTGGCGGCGAAGGCGCTTCCTTCGATCACCACATCGATTCTTTCCGGCTCCGGGCGCCGCACGTGGGAGCGCTGGAGGATGGCGGCAAGGGCCGGGTACTCCCGGGCCATGGCATGGACCCGTTCGGCCCACCGCTGCGAATCGTCGTGAGCGGCCGTAAGCGCTCCGGATGCCGGCGGCCCGGCTTCCTTGGACGGCGCCGACGGTCCCGGCCCGGGAGCCATCGCTTCCGGGGGATCGGGCGCCGATGCCGGGAACTCGGATCTCGAAAGGGATGCCGCAACCGGCATTTCCGCCGAGGCCACCGGACCGGAGCGCATGTGTTCCCGGAGCCGGTCGAGTTTTTCAATGAGCGTTTCCATCGGGAGCACCGGCTGAATTTGCAACACCTGAAACATCACGGTTTCGCAGGCGATCTTGGGATCCGGAGCCATGCGGACATCGATCGACCGGTCGTAGAGCAGCCGGAAAATCTGGTTCAGGGTGGCCTCGGAGACGGCGGCGATCTGGGCCTTGACCGCGTCGAGGTGTTCGACCACGGGTGCCACCAGGGACTCCAAACGACTGTCGAGCTTGATGACCATCAGGTGCCGGAAGTGGGTGACCAGGTCGGTGTAGAGCTTTTTCAAATCGATGCCGCGGGAGTACGCCTCATCGATGGTGGCCAGCATGGTGGCGGCATCGCGCGCCAATATCCCCTGAGCGAGCGCCTCGATCAGACGCTGATCCACCGCTCCCAGAAGGTACAGCACGGTCTCGGGATCGACGGGGTCGGAATGGCTGGAGAGGATCTGGTCGAGCAGGCTCAAGCCATCGCGCATGCTGCCCCCGGCTTCCCGGGCGATCAGCTCGAGGCTGCGAACGGAGACATCACGCGCCTCGCTATGGCAGATGACCTTCATCTGAGCCACGATATCCGGGGTCTCGATGCGGCGCATGTCGTGGCGCTGGCAGCGGGAGAGGATGGTGATGGGGATCTTGTGCGGTTCCGTGGTGGCGAAAAAAAACAGCACATGGGGAGGCGGCTCCTCAAGGGTTTTCAAGAGGGCATTGAAGGCCGCGATGCTCAACATGTGCACTTCGTCGATGATATAGATCTTGTACCGGCTGTGGGCGGGCATGTACTTGAGGTTTTCCCGCAATTCCCGGACCTGGTCGACGCCGTTGTTGGAGGCCCCGTCGATTTCGAACACGTCGGAAGCGTTTCCCGCGGTGATCTCCCGGCAGGACCGGCAGACATTGCAGGGATGGGCCGTCGGCCCCTTCTCGCAGTTCATGGCCTTGGCCAGAATCCTCGCCACCGTGGTCTTTCCCGTGCCCCGGGGCCCGGAAAAAAGAATCGCGTGAGCCACCCGTCCGGCTTCGATGGCGTGGGACAGGGTCTGGGTGACATGATCCTGTTTGACGACGTCTTCGAAGGTCTGCGGGCGGTATTTTCGTGCGAGTACCAGATACGACATGCGAACCCATTTCCATCCGGGCCGTGGTCGACGCTGCCCGGATTCGATGAACGATACCGCTGATTAACACGATCCGTGGGGTGGCGGCAACGGATAGGGGACCGATCTACGGAATCCGGCGGGCCGTCGGGGGAAGTGTGGCGGAGAGAGAGGGATTCGAACCCTCGGTGCCGCTTTTGGCAGCACACACGATTTCCAGTCGTGCTCCTTCAGCCAACTCGGACATCTCTCCGCATTTGTTGCGGCGCCGCATGGCGGCGGGCTGTAACCTGCTTCGTAGCTGAATCGACCACGTTCGTGGCAGACACGCGCCATACCCGGTGGCGGAGAGGGTGGGATTCGAACCCACGATCCCGGTTTTAGCCAGGATACCGCTTTTCGAGAGCGGGGCCTTCAGCCACTCGGCCACCTCTCCTCGTCCCGTCGATGTAGCTGACGTAAAATTGCTTCCCTATATGGTTTGCCGTTTGTTGTCAATGCTCTTTCGTCCGGAATGGCCTTGAACACGGCAACGCTTTCTAGTATCTGTGCCTTTTTTACGGAACCGCCTTGGCCTCAACGCCGCGGCCAATCGGCGCGGCACAACCCCATGGAAGGCGATCATGGCAGAATTCCTTCCCTTTTGCGGATGGCGCTACAACGAAGATGCGGTCGGCCCGCTCACCGCGGTCACGTCTCCTCCCTACGACATCATTTCACCGGAACAGCAGGACACCTATTACCGGCGGCACCCCAACAACGTCGTCCGCCTGGTGCTAAACCGCAGGCGGGCGGACGATTCGCCGATAAACAACCCCCACACCCGGGCCGCGGCCCACTTCGAGAATTGGTGCCGCAACGGCGTCCTTCTTCGCGACCGGGCACCGGCCTATTATCTCATCGCCACGGATTTTACCTTTGAGGGGATGCGGCACACCCGGTTCGGACTGATCGGGCTGACCCGGGTGGAGCCTTTTGAGAAAGGCATCGTGTTGCCCCACGAACGCACCTTCTCCAAGGTCAAAGACGAACGATTGGGGCTTTTGAAAACGACCCGTGCCAATTTTTGCCCGATCTTTTCCCTGTTTTCCGATGCCGAGGGCGTTCTGGATGACATCCTGGCGGCCGTCGGACGCATGGCCCCGACCTCCGCGTTTACCGATGACCAGGGTTTTTCCCACCGCCTCTGGCCGATCACCGATGGCGGCCGGCAGGCCCGGGTGCACGCCCTGCTGAAGGAGGTCCCGCTCTACATCGCCGACGGCCATCATCGCTACGAAACGGCGCTCAACTACCGCAACGCCCTGGCCGAATCCCTTGCGGGCTTTGATGACACCCACCCGGCCAATTTCGTGATGATGTACCTGTGCCGCATCGAGGATCCGGGGCTGATCATTTTGCCGGCCCACCGCCTGGTCAAAAACGTGCCCCAGGCGGTCGTCCAGGGCTTCATCGCCGGGGCCGGAAGTGATTTTTCCATCGAGCGGTACCCGATGGCACCGGGGCAACGGCGCTCCGTCACGGATCGCTTCCTATCGGACATCCGCTCCGGGGCCGGCGCACACGCCTTCGGCGTGGTGATCCACGGCGATCCCGATCTTTACCGCTTGACGATTCGCCCGGGCGTGATGACGCGGCGCTTCGACGGAAAATTCCCCGAGGCCCTTCTCGACCTGGACGTGACCCTCATCACCCGGCTGGTACTGACCGAACGGTTGGGTTTCGATACCGCCCATCTCGACGAAGAGGCCGCCATCGGCTACGTGTCGGATGCGGACCGGGCCGTGACCGAGGTCGTCGAGGGCCGCTACGCCATGGGCATTGTCCTGAATCCGACGCGCATCGATCAGGTTCAGGCCGTAAGCCGCCGGGGACTGATCATGCCGCGCAAATCCACGTACTTCTATCCCAAGGCGGTCACCGGTCAGCTTTTTTATCGACACGAGGGGTAAGAACCCGAGCCACCGAACATTCGCACCACCTCGGCGGTGTACGCGTCACCCTCGCCGTATACGGCCAGGGGCGGTGCCGCCTCCAGGCCCGGCCGCCCCCCTTTGCGCCCTGCGGCCAGAACCAGCCGGGCCTTTTCGGAGGGCCGCGCGTAAACCATGCGCAGAAGCTTGGGTTCGATATCCAGCGAGCGCATGGCCGTGATCAGGTCCGCCAGCCGTTCGGCCGGATAAATCATGGCAAGCCACCCGCCGTTTTCCAACATGCGATCGGCCGCCGAGACCACGTCGCCCAGGGTGGCCAACAATTCGTGCCGGGCAAGGGCCCGCTGCCGGTTCGGATTGGTTCGCCCCGATTGGGCACGATGGTAGGGTGGATTGGCGACCACCAGATCGAAAACGGAATCCCCGGGCCCGTGACGCATGCGCCGAAGGTCTTCCCGTCGGATCTCGACCCGGTCGGAAAGGTCGTTGACGGCCACGTTTTGGGCCGCGAGATCGGCCAGCGCGTCCTGGATTTCCACGCCGACAAGGGTGGCCCAAGGGCAGTGGTGGGCGAGAACCAGGGAAACGATCCCACAGCCGGCGCCCAATTCGAGAACCTTTTCCCCGACGAGGGGGCGGGCAAAATCGGCCAGCAGCACCGCATCGATGGAAAACCGGTACCCGTCGCGAAACTGGCGAACCCGGAGCCGGCCGCCAAAAAACGTCTCTTCGGTGATCGGCAAGGATGGGGTCATGGGCTCAGAGACGGCCGGCGGCTCACAGGGGCCCGATTTTAAACCGCAAATCGGTAATCCGGATTTCGCCGAGGGCGTGGTTGAGGCGTTGGAGGATGTCGTGTTTGAGAAACTGCAGCTGCTGGGTCCAGACCGAACTTTCAACATGCACGATCAAAAGGGACCCCTTGAATGCGGCCGGCTGCGCGTTTTGGGCAATCGCGGCGCCGACGGTCTCATCCCAGATCTCCCAGACCCGGATCAATTCGGCATCCTCGGAGGTCCGCAGATGGCGCAACACATCGGGCAATATCCGGTGAAGCGGTGTCGGCGCCGATTTTTTCACCGCGGAAACCATGAGGCGACATTAACGGGGAGGTCCGTTCCGTGTCAATAGCCGCGAGGCCGTCACGGGTTTTCCTTGACTTGCCTGCATTGCTACCATAGAGTAGCCGCTGCGTGGGATTTAGTATTTTTTGTTATAATATCTTAACGTTACCGATAATTTTAAGAAAACCGCCATCGGTAAAAATGGAACGGGCAAATGACTTGGGATTGGGACAAACTCAAAGAACAGCAGGAACGGCAGAGCGGCGGCGGTATCAAGCCACCCCACATGGATGACTTCTTAAAGCAACTGAAAGGCATGAAATTCCCCGGCGGCCCGTTGCTGGTCGCCGCGGTCGTGATCCTCATTTTCATTGGTTACTCGGTGTTTTTCACCATCCAATCGGGCTCGGTCGGGGTCGTGCAACGCTTCGGCCGGTTTGTCCGCATCGCTCAGCCCGGGCCGAATTTCAAGCTCCCCTTCGGCATCGAAACGGTGACCAAGGTCCAGGAGGACCACGTGTTTACGGAACAGTTCGGGACCTCCTCGGACGCTTCGGACGCAAGCGCCAATGACATGACCGAGGGCACCAACGTGGCGTTGATGCTCACCGGCGATCTGGACGTCGCCGTGGTGCCATGGATTGTTCAGTACCGAATCAACGATCCGTACGATTACCTGTTCGACATTCACCACCCGAAAGCCGTACTCCGGGACTTGTCCGAAGCGTGCATGCGCCTGGTGGTGGGGGATCGCAGCCTCAACGACGTCATTTCCAAGCGCTTTGCCATCGCCTCCGAGGCCCAAAATCTGCTCCAAAAGGAGTTGGACGCCCTTCATGCCGGCATCTGGATAAAAACCATCGAGCTGAAACGCACGAACGTGCCCGGCCCGGTACAGCCCTCGTTTAACGAAGTCAACCAGGCGATCCAGGAAAAACAAGAGATGATCTACAATGCCAAGGAAGCCTACAACAAGGCGATTCCCGCGGCCCGCGGCGAAGCCCAACGCACGATCAAGATGGCCGATGGGTATGCCCTGGCCCGCGTCAACAACGCCGAAGGCGATGCGGCCCGCTTCGATGCCATCTATAAGGAATACAAAAAAGCCAAGGACGTTACCCGCAAGCGGATGTATCTGGAAGCCATTCGCGACGTGCTGCCCCAGATCGGAAAAAAATTCATTATCGGTGCGGATGAGAAAAATCTGCTTCCCTTGCTGAACCTGCAAACCGCTGCCGTTGTGAAGGGAGCCGCGAAATGAAACTCAAACTGGGTGCCGCCGTCCTGGTTGTGGTGGTTGTGTTGACGGCGATGTCGGCGTTTGTGATCGATGAAACCGAACAGGTCGTCGTGACGCGATTCAATAAAATCAACCGGGTCTATAAAACGCCGGGCCTGAAATTCAAGCTGCCCTTTATCGACCAGGCGATCTATTATCCGAAAAACATCCAGGAGTGGGACGGAGACCCCGGGGAGATCCCCACCGCCGGAAAGACCTACATCTGGGTCGACACCTTTGCGTGCTGGCAGATCGTGGATCCCGTCAAGTTTTTCACCTCCATCGGCTCTCTGATCCGGGCCCAGAGCCGCCTGGACGAGATCATCGATTCGGCCGTGCGAAACCTCATCACCTCCAACCGCCTCATTGAAGCGGTCCGCAATACCAACCGCCCCCTGTCGACCCTGGAAATCGGTCTTGCCGGCATTCAGAAAGATATCCAATCAAGCTACCACATCACCATGGGCCGATCGAAAATGGTTGCGGCCATCAAGGCCCAGGCCGCCCCAAAACTCGTGGAATTCGGCATCAAACTGATCAACGTGAGAGTCAAACGGATCAATTACGTGGCGCAGGTGCGCAAGTCCGTTTACGGCCGGATGATCGCCGAGCGCACGCAAATCGCGGAAAAATATCGTTCCGAAGGCGTGGGCGAGGCCCATAAAATCGCCGGGGACAAGGACCGGGACCTTGAGCGGATCTCCTCGGAAGCCTATAAAGAGGCCCAGGTCATCAAAGGGGCGGCCGATGCCAAGGCGACGGAAATTTATGCGAAGGCCTATGGTGTCGATCCGGAATTCTACCAGTTCATGCAGACCCTGGACCTCTATAAAAAGGCCCTGGGCAAAAACAGCACACT
>JBJKPT010000589.1:0-2474 GCA_046706045.1 Desulfobacterales bacterium | reverse complement strand
GCCGGCGGTCTCTGCATCGGCCCCGGCCCCGCCGCCGAAACCCGCGGTGCGCATCACCATCCGGGCCGTCCAGGACACGTGGTTGAAAATCATCGTCGACAACCGGGAGCCCCATGAATATTACCTGAAACCGGGCGACCTGATCGAACGGGAAGCCGAGCATGGCATCAACCTTTTGATCGGTAATGCCACGGGCATCGAACTGACCATGAACGGAAAGCGGGTGCCGATACCCGGCAAGACCGGCCAGGTCGTCACGCTTCAGCTTCCTTGATTCCATGGACGATTGAATTTATTTATCGGTTTTGGATCCCCATGCCCCAATTCGCCACCTCGGCCATCCTTTTGCGCCGGCTGGATTACGGCGACAAAGACCTGATCCTGACGTTGTTGACCCGGGACCGGGGAAAACTGAGCGCCATCGCCAAATCGGCAAAAAAAAGCGTGAAACGGTTTTCCGGGGTCCTGGAGCTGTTTTCGGTGCTGCGGATCGTCTTGCACGACAGCCGGCGGGGCACGGGCATGCCGGTGCTGCAGGAGGCCGCCATCGAAAAGCCGTTTGCCGGGATCCGATCGGATTTCATGCGCACGGCCTATGCCTGCTACTGGTCCGAACTGGTGCACGGGTCGGTCGAAAAAGGCGATCGGCAGGAAGAGCTGTACCGGCTCTGCGAGGACTGCCTGACGGCACTGGACGCCGGGGAAGTCTCGCCCCCCACCTTGTCGATCCTTTTTCAGGTGCGTTTTGTCACCCTGTCGGGATACGGCCCGCGGCTGGATGCCTGCGGCACCTGCCGCACGCCGCTGGAGCGGACCGCCGGGGACCGGTTCCAATTCGATTGCCGCAGCGGGTGGCTCCACTGCCCGGCCTGTGCCGGAATTGGCGGCCGGGGCGGGGCGTTATCGCTTTCCCGGGGCACGATCAAGCAGCTCCAGTGGGCTCAGCAACGCCCCCTGGGGCAGGCCCTTCGGGTGCGATTCGGCGCCGTGGCCGAAACCGAAGGGCTTGCGATGCTGGAGACGTTTTTGCCGTTTCATTTGAACCGTGAACCCAAAAGCCTTGCCGTGTTGCGGCAGATGCGCCGGGGGGCGATGACATCGTGCCCCGTATCCTGCGCGTAAAGCCCGAAATCCGAATTTCGGATCCTGACCTTGAATCTTACACCACGCCCTTCGCGGGTGCGTGCCGTTTCAACACGACCGATGGCCCTATCGCTCAAATATCTCCTATCCCAGGGCGCAATCGCGGCTTCGGCCCCGGTGCGCCTGGATTTGGGCGGCACCCTGGACATCGGGACCTTCTCCTTGCCCCTGGCCTCGCAAAGGCCCTGCACCTTCGTCCTGGCCCTCGGGCTTCGCACCCGCGTGCGACTGTCGCCGTTCCGGGACGGCTGGGTGCGGGTCCGGTCCCGCGGGTTTGCCGACGCGGCCTATCCCCTGGCCGACGCGCCGTTTCGTGACCCCATGGGGTTGATGTTCGCCGTGGCGGCCCATTTTGACTTCGACGGGGTCGACATCGCCATCGAATCCGCCTCCCCGCCCCGAAGCGCTCTGGGCGGATCGTCGGCGGCCGCCGTGGCCCTGATCGCCGCCATCGATCTTCTGCAACGGCGCCGGGAGGGGAGCCGACCCATGACGGCAACCGGGATCGCGCTGCTCGCCCATCGCATCGAGGCCGGCGTGGCGGGCGTGGCCTGCGGGTTTCAGGACCAGCTGGCCGCGGCCTTCGGCGGGGTCCATGCCTGGTACTGGCAGGCGGGGGACCCGCCGTTTCAAGGGGAAGCGCTTTTTTCCCCGGACCGATACGCCGAATTCGAACGGCACCTTCTCGTGGCCTACTGCGGTACCCCCCATGATTCGGTCGATGTCAACGGCCGCTGGCTTCGCGGGTTTCTCGATGGCCGGGAACGCGGGGCCTGGCGGGAGATCCTGGACTGTACGCACGGCTTCATTGATGCTATAAAATCGCGGGACTTCGCCGGAGCCGTGCACCACATGAACCGGGAGACCGAGATCCGTTGCCGGTTGACCCCGGAAGTGCTGGACGATGTCGGCCGGGACCTCGTCGCGGCGGCCGTGGCCGGCGGTTGCGGGGCCCGGTTTACCGGCGCCGGGGGCGGCGGTTGCGTGTGGGCCCTGGGGCTTCCGGAGGCGCTCGCCGCAGTCCGCAACGCCTGGGCCCGGCGGATCGCGGCCCATCCATCCGCCTGCCTGCTGGAGACCGCCATCGACCCCCGGGGAGCCGGGGCTACCCGCATTTCATCATCGCGCGAATCATCTGACGAGAGGGCAATTTCATGAATTTTCAGGACGTCATTCAAACGCTCAACTCGTTTTGGGCAAAGAAGGGCTGCGTACTGGTGCAGCCCTACGACATGGAGGTCGGTGCCGGAACCTTTCATCCGGCGACCCTGCTGCGCTCCCTGGGGCCCGAGCCCTGGAACGTGGCATACGTGCAGCCGTCCCGCCGGCCC
>JBJKPT010000588.1:0-3535 GCA_046706045.1 Desulfobacterales bacterium | reverse complement strand
ACATCGTCATCTACGACGACCACACCATCGCCGTGGTGGCCCGAGAGCCGGTGCCGGACCTCTACCTGCGGATCACCATCGGCCCCACACCCATGCATTACTTCGGAGCCCTCGGCGACGACTTCGTACGGAAGTACAATTGGGCGATCGTTCCCAACACCGGTCCCTACCAGATCTCGAGCTTCGAGAAGGGACGCTACATCCGGTTCAAACGGAAAGCCGACTGGTGGGGAAAAGATCTCCGTTATTTCAAACACCGGTTCAACGCGGACATCGTGGAATACCGGGTGATCCAGGACTTCAACCTCCAGTGGGAGTATTTCAAGAAGGCGCAGCTCGATACCTTCGACATGACGCAGCCCTCCTTCTGGCACGTGAAGTCCAAGACTTCCGTCATCGAAAACGGCGACGTCGAGCGGCTCTGGTTTTTCAACGACGCCCCGCGCTCGGCCGCGGGCATGTGGCTGAACCTCGACCGGGCGATCTTCAAGGACCGCCGGGTCCGATACGCCTTTGCCCATGCCATGAACATCGGCAAGGTGATCCACGAAGTGCTGCGAAACGATTACTACCGCCTCGAGCAGGCCTTCATGGGCTACGGTCCCTACACCGACGACACCATCCGTGCCCGTCGCTTCAACCTTCAAAAGGTGACCCAATACATGACCGAGGCCGGATGGCACCGGGGGCCGGACGGGATCTGGACCAAGGACGGCCGGCGGTTTTCCGTGGAGGTGACCTACGGCCATGCCCAGGACACCCCCCGGCTGGTGGTCCTGAAGGAAGAGGCCCAGAAGGCCGGCATCGAGCTGCGCCTGGATCCGCTGGATCCGGCCGCGGCCTACAAAAAGGTCATGGAAAAGAAGGACGACGTCGCCATGGTTGGCTGGAGCACGTCCATGCGGCCCCAGTACTGGGAGTTTTTCGATTCGGTGAACGCCCACAAGCCCCAGACCAACAACATCACCAACACCGACGACCCGGAGATGGATCGGCTGATCCACGCTTACCGCAATTCCCTGGACGTAAAGGACCGGATCCGCCTCTCCCGGGAAATTCAGGAGAGAATCCACGAGATCGGCTGCTTCGTGCCGACCTTCATGGTCCCCTACGTGCGGGTCGCGTACTGGCGGTGGTGGCGGCTTCCCGATCCGCCGGGCACCCGGCAGAGCGGCAGCCTTTTCGATCCCTTCGATGCCGGCACCGGCGGGCTTTTCTGGTTCGACAAGGCCCGCTACGACGCGACCCGGGCGGCCATGGCGGCGGACAAGCCCTTTGCGCCGGTCACCCGGGTGGACAAGACCTACGAGATGGCCTCCCTGAAACGGTGATCGGAAGGGAGCGGGTGTGTAGGATGGAAAAGGACTCAACTCAGGAGCGGCTCCTTCGCGTCGAGCATCTGGTGGTGACCTTCGATACCGAGGCCGGAAGGCTCCGGGCCGTGGACGACGTGAGTTTTTCCGTCCGGGCCGGGGAGACCCTCGGGATTGTCGGCGAATCGGGGTGTGGTAAAAGTGTCACCGCCTTTTCCATCATGCGGCTTTTGCCCAAGCCCTCCGGACGCATCGCCGGTGGACGGATCCGGCTGGGGGAGACCGAGATCACGGGGCTTTCCGCAGAGGCCGTTCACCGCGTGAGGGGAAATCGTATTTCAATGATTTTCCAAGAACCGATGACGGCGTTAAATCCCGTGCATCGGATCGGGCGGCAGATCGCCGAAGTATTTCATCTCCATTTTCCCGAGATGCGCGAGGCCGCCGTCCGGCGGGCGAGCGTCGAGCTGCTCACCAAGGTCCGGATTCCGGATCCGGAAAAACGGTTTTCCGAATACCCCCACCAAATTTCCGGCGGCATGCGCCAGCGGGTAATGATCGCCATGGCCCTGGCCTGCCGGCCCGAAATCCTCATCGCCGACGAACCGACCACGGCGCTGGATGTCACCATTCAGGCCCAGATTCTCGATTTGATGAAGCAACTCCAGGCCGAAACCGGCATGAGCATCGTTTTCATCACCCACGACATGGGGGTGATCGCCGAAATGTGCGACCGGGTCGTGGTGATGTATGCCGGCACGGTGGCCGAGGAGGCCCCGGTCGCCGCCCTTTTCGAAAATCCCCGGCATCCGTACAGCCAGGGGCTCTTGGCTTCGATCCCGCGCCTGGAGCATCCGCGCAAGAGCCCCCTTCACATCATCGAGGGAATGGTGCCGGCCCTTAACGAGATGCCGAGCGGCTGCCGATTTCGAAACCGATGCCCTTACGCCATGCCGAAGTGCGCGTTGCAGCCGCCGCCGTTATATACCGTCGGTGCCGGGCACTTGAGCCGGTGCTATCTCTGCGAAGGGCAGGGCGAGGGGATGGACGCTTGAAGTTTAAACCGAGGATCGACCCGTGGCACATGATCCATGACAACCCGGATGGACGTTATCGGGCCTCCGGACCGGGGTCGGCATGATGGGGAATTTGGGGCCGCCGGGCATGACCGGGAATTCATCCTTTAAAATGCTTTTGAACCCATGTGCAGGCCCCCTGCAACCGAAGGTGCGCCCATGAGCACGCCGCTTCTTTCCGTAATCGAACTGAAGACCCTGTTTCCGGTCGTGGGCGGTGTATTCCGGCGGCGGGTGGGATGGGTGCATGCCGTGGACGGCCTCTCCTTCGATATCGGGGCCGGGGAGACCCTGGGGCTCGTCGGGGAATCGGGGTGCGGCAAGACCACCGTGGGCCGAAGCGTGCTGCGGTTGGTGGCACCCACCGGGGGGCGGATCGTTTTCGACGGCCGGCCGGTTCTGGCGCTCTCCCGGCCCGCCCTGCGGCGGCTCCGGCGGGACATGCAGATGATCTTTCAGGATCCGTTCGAATCCCTGAATTCCCGGCACACCGTCGGTGAAATTCTCGAAGAGCCCTTTGCGATCCACGAGATCGGCACCCGGGCCGAACGGCGTTCAACCGTGGTGTCGCTGCTTACCCGGGTGGGGCTTACGGCATCGGCCCGGGATCGCTTTCCCCACGAATTCAGCGGCGGGCAGCGCCAGCGCATCGGCATTGCCCGGGCCATCGCCCTGAACCCGAAACTCGTGGTCTGTGACGAACCCGTCTCGGCCCTGGACGTTTCCATCCAGTCCCAGGTTTTGAACCTGCTCCTCTCGCTCCAGCAGGAGCTCGGCCTGGCCTATTTGTTCATCGCCCACGACCTGGCGGTGGTCAAGCACATCTCCGATCGGATCGCCGTCATGTACCTGGGAAAAATCGTCGAGTTCGCCGATGCCGAAGCCCTTTACCACCGGCCCCTGCACCCGTACACCGTCTCGTTGATCAGCGCGATCCCGGTGCCGGTCCCCGGAGGCCGGCGGAGCCGCCACATCTTGAGCGGGGATGTGCCATCCCCCATCACTCCGCCCCCGGGATGCCGCTTTCACCCACGCTGTCCCATCGCCATCCGGCAATGCCGCGTCGAGGAGCCGTCCCTTTTACCCTTTGAAAACGATCCGACCCATCGGGTGGCTTGTTTCCGGGCCGGGGAAATGCATCTGTAG
>JBJKPT010000587.1:0-4120 GCA_046706045.1 Desulfobacterales bacterium | reverse complement strand
TCGGCCGGCAGCCGGGTGTAAGGAACCAGCGGCCGTGGCGACTACGGTGAAAAGCCGGTATGCAAATGCCATTTCCGAGCGAATCGAGCCACGGGGTTGCGGCGATGCCGAATTGCAGACGGATGAGTGAGTTGCTGTCCATGGCCATGGAGAAAAAGCCGCCGCTCCTTCAGCGGGCCATGATGGTCGTCCACACCGTGATGTGCCGCCATTGTGCCGAGGGCGGGCACCAGTTCAAGACGATCCGGGAAGCGGGGCGCCGTTTCGATGACGGCTTTATCCACTGCGATACCGAAGGGGGCCTTCCCGCATCGGCCGTCGATCGGATCAAGTGTGCCTTGCGGAAGCACCGGTAGAATTCAAAACGCCACCGCCGTGTAGACGATGCCGAGATATTCCTTTACGCAGGCCGCCACGTCGGCGAAGGCGTTTCCGGGAAGAAAATCCTCCCAGCCATAGGCCGGCGGATGCACCATGGGGGTTTCGTAGGAGACGGCCGTGACCGGCAGGCCGATGCGGCGAAAGACCATTCGGGCCCGGCGCAAATGGACCATGGAAGAGACGAGAAGGGGGTGCCGGAAGCCCCGGCGGTCGCAGATCCGTTTGACGAATTCCGCGTTCTGCCCGGTATCCCGGCTCCGGTCTTCCAGCAGGATGCGATCGGCTGGAACGCCCAGGTCCCGGAGCATCCGGCCCATGATCGCGGCCTCGGAAACGCTTTCCCCGAAAGGGCTGCCGCCGGAGGCGATGACCGGGATCCCGAGCCGTTTCTGAAGCCGCGCGGCCGCCACGACCCGGACGGTCGTATCGGGTCCCGCCACTCCGGGCCGGCCCAGAATGTCCAAGACCCGGTCGTTTTGCCCGCCGCCGAGGAGCACGATCACGTCCCCGCGCACCCGTGGGCCGGGCACGGCAACGCCGGCGCTCAGCCCGTGTTCCAGGAGATCGGCAACGGGCCGTGCGGATGCCGTCCATAGGAGCGCCGCCAGGCTCAACAGCACGGCCCCGGCGGCCCGCTGGCGCTTTATCCGAAATCGAATTCCCAGCACGATCATCAGGACGATGAAGCACCCGGGCGGAAGCAGGAAGGGGGTGATGAGTTCTTTGATGAAAAACATGGGTGATCCGGTTCCGGCCCTTTCCATTGTCATTCCCGTGCGAAACGAAGCCGATGCCATCGGCCCCTGCATCGCGGCGCTTGTCGATCGCGGCGCCTTTGCCTGCGCCGAGGTCATCGTGGTCGACGGGGACCCCGCCGCATCGACGATTCGCCGCATCCGGCATCCGGCGGTGCGCGCTTTTTGCGCCCCCGCCGGCCGCGGGATTCAGATGAACCGGGGGGCCGCCGCGGCCCGAGGCCGTATCCTCTTGTTTCTCCACGTGGATACCGTCTTGCCGGCCGGCGGCCTGCCGTGCGTGTTGGCGGCCATGAGCCGTCGCGGCATCGCCGGCGGCGCCTTTGATCTGGGCATCGATTCCCGGAATCCGGTCTACCGGGTCATTGCCGCCGCGGCTTCGATCCGTTCCCGGATCATGCGCATCCCCTACGGAGACCAGGCCATCTTCATCGATCGCGGGGTGTTTTTCCGGCTCGGCGGCTATCGGCCGTTTCCCATCATGGAAGAGGTGGACCTCATGGGCCGGTTCAAACGGGCCGGCCATCGCCTCGCCTTCATCCCGAAGCGGGTGCTCACCTCGGCGCGCCGCTGGGAAAAGGAGGGCATCGTCCGCGGCACCCTTCGCAACTGGGCATTGATCGCGGCCTATCGGCTCGGGGCATCCCCCCATCGCTTGGTGCGATTTTACCGTTGATCGAACGGTGAATTCGTTTCCGAGCCCCCTTTCGTGCGATCATGGGAAAGCCTGTCGCCGGGCATGATCTCAAAAACAATTTTTTTGTTCACGCGCATGCGAACGGCTCGATGCAGGCAATGGCGGCACGCTTGTCATTTTCCCGGCACCGCTATCGCTTCAAAACCGGCGGCACGCGTTCGACATCCTCGGCGCTCACTTCCACGGAGGCGTTCTGGCCGAGGGCATCGACGTTGACCACCACCCGGCCCTTGCCCCGGTAGCGGACAAGGACGCCGGTCACCCCGGTAAACGGCCCTTGAACGACCACCACGAGGTCCCCCTTGCGCAGCCGGTTGCCGGTTTGGACGTCCAGGTCGGTCGCGACCATCAGGCGCAGGCTCTCGATGGCCGACTCGGGAACGGGCAGGGGGCCGTCGGCGTTGCCGATGAACCGGACCACGCCCGCGGTCTTGAGGATGTCCAGCCGTTCCACGGGGTTCATGTCGGTGCGCACAAAGGTGTAGCCGGGAAAGAGCGGCACCCGGATCATCCGTTTGCGGTCCCGCCGGCGGCTGGGCACGAGAATCCGCGGCAGGAACACGGTCCGGGCTTTTTTCCGAAGGCCCTCGTCGACCTTCATTTCAAACCGGCTTCGCGTGTGGATCACATACCATCGGGGAATTAAAAGATCGCTTTCCATACTTATCGGGGCACCTCCGGGTGCGCTGGGATTCGCCGGGTTATTTTTCCTTCAGCTGCCACCGCCGATGGAGCCGAGATCGAGCAGATCCACCGTCACCTCGATGCTGCGGTCGGTATCGGTTTGGGAGAACAGGGTATCCAGCGCCCAGCAGCCGGCCTGGTAACGGAGGCCGGCCACGGTGGCCAGGCTCGTGTTGTCGCGCAGGTTCAGGGAGTAGGTCCCGTGGGCGACGAAGGTGCTGGATATTTGGTAGCGGCCGGTGAGGTTTATGGATTCCGACAGGCCCGCGGTGAATTCGTGCGACAGGGTCAACCGGTCGTTGCGGTCGTCAAACACCGAAATCCCGAGCGTGTCCGAGCTGAACTGCCCGTCGTAGACCGACCACTCGGCTTCGGCGTTCACGCTGAAGTGGCGCCGGGGAATGATGTCCAACTCGGCCGTGATCGGGGAGAAGGGTTCGGTGCCGTTGTCGCCGGCATTTTGGAAATCGTAGGACTGCATGAGCAGAAAGCGCAGGAACGTAT
This sequence comes from Desulfobacterales bacterium, assembly GCA_046706045.1. Lineage (GTDB taxonomy): Bacteria > Desulfobacterota > Desulfobacteria > Desulfobacterales > JBDRRP01 > JBJKPT01. The sequence continues at coordinate 1,099 of JBJKPT010000587.1, read as the reverse complement.
TGTACTCATAGGCCGGGGCCGTGGATCCTTCGTACCGGTGCACCGGGTTTTTCGAGGTGAGGGTGTTGGTGACCAGGTAGGTGATGCGGTTTAAGCTCTGGATGCGGTCCAAGGCGTCGAAGTCGGGCAACTCGCCCTGGCCCGTGGCCGGGAGGTACTCGTAGATCACTTCGGGCTGGATTCGGTGCTGGGTGGCGATGCCGTCTCCCGGCGCCCATGGAAAGACGCGATCCAGTTCCGTGGCGGAATCCAGCTTCAGGTCGTAGAGGGTGCGGGAAAAGCTCGTGCGCTCGTCGGGGCTCGTATTGTCGAGGCGGTCCAGTTGCCAGAGGGTCTCGCGTACCCCCGCGGACGGCTCCAGGGTGAGGTGGGGTCCCAAGCCAAACGGGAGGTAGAACTGGGGGAACATGTCGACGCGGTGTCCGGTGGATCCGTCCTCACGATAGAGATAGGCGTATTGCGCATCCCCGCCCGCCATCACCGGGGAGGAACCCAGCGGCTGGCGCGAACTGCTGAACAGCAGCTCCGGCAGGCGCTGGACCGTGGGGTCGGGAGCCCCGGTGCGGCGGTCGACCACGTTGTCGTTCCACTGAAGCTCGGCATTGGTGCTCGTGTCGTCCGTGATTTTGGTGAGGCTGAAGAAACTCGTTCGCACCGGATCGTCGGCATCCTGGAGGCCCCGGCCGAAGAATTTTAAAAACTGGCTCTGGGTCTCGTTGAAACCGGCCTGGGCGTCTTGGAATTCGCGGAGATAATCCTGATCGCTGACCAGGTCCACATCGAGTTTGGCCGCCACGCCGTCATCAAAGGTGAAATCCTGCATGGTCCGGAACCAGTACCGGTCGGTGTTGGTTCGAGGCCCCAGGCTGTCGGCGTACCCCCAGCGGCTGGTGGACGCGGCGGAGCCGTCGTCGATCTGGCGGTCCTTGAATCCATCGGCCATGTTGATGCCGGTGGTGGTTACCGAAGGTCTGTAACGCAGTTCGAGACCGAATTTTTCCCCCCGCAGGTCCATGTGCTGATAGTAGGCCGTCGCGTCCGCCCAGGGGCTGATGGCCCAGTAAATGGGCTGCTCGTAGTAAAATCCCCACCGGTCGGA
>JBJKPT010000586.1:0-7511 GCA_046706045.1 Desulfobacterales bacterium | reverse complement strand
CGGGGAAATCAGCGCATCACCGATCCGAACCCCGAAGAAAAATACCAGGCCCTTGAGAAGTTCACCCGGGATCTCACCGAACTGGCCCGCCGCGGCAAGATCGATCCGGTCATCGGCCGCGACGAGGAGATCCGCCGGATCGTCCAGGTCCTTTCCCGGCGCACGAAAAACAACCCGGTTCTGATCGGCGAGCCCGGCGTGGGGAAAACCGCCATTGCCGAGGGACTGGCCCAGCGGATCGTGGAAGGCGACGTGACCGAGACACTGAAAAACCGGCGGCTCGTGGCCCTGGATCTCGGGGCATTGGTGGCGGGCGCCAAGTACCGGGGGGAATTCGAAGACCGGTTGAAGGCCCTGCTGAAGGAAGTCGAGGCGGCCGAAGGCGAAGTGGTGCTCTTCATCGATGAATTGCATACCCTGGTCGGAGCCGGGGCCGCCGAGGGGGCCATGGATGCTTCCAACATGCTCAAACCCGCCCTGGCCCGGGGGACGCTGCGCTGCATCGGGGCGACCACCTTGAACGAATACCGGAAATACATCGAAAAGGATTCGGCCCTGGAGCGCCGGTTTCAGCCGATCCTCGTCTCGGAGCCGACCGTATCCGACACCATCAGCATCTTGCGGGGCCTCAAGGAAAAATACGAGGTCCACCATGGCGTCCGGATCAAGGATTCGGCCATTGTCGCCGCGGCCACCCTGTCGGAACGCTACATCACCGATCGGTTTTTGCCCGACAAGGCCATCGATCTGATCGATGAATGCGCCTCGAAGCTGCGGATCGAGATCGACAGCATGCCCTCGGAAATCGACGAAATCCAGCGCCGGCGAACCCAGGCGGAAATCGAACGCCAGGCCCTGAAGAAAGAGACCGACGCCGGCTCCCGGGAACGGCTCGAGACCCTGGAGGCCGAGATCGCCGACATGAACGAAACCCTGGATGCCATGAAGGCCCACTGGCGAAGCGAGAAAGAGTTGATCCAGACGATCCGGGGCGTCAAGGAACAAATCGAGCAACTCGGGATCGAAGCCCAGCAAGCCGAGCGGGCCGGGGACCTCGCCCGGGTGGCGGAACTTCGCTACGGCCGGGCCTTGGACCTGAAAAAGCGGCTGGAGGAGGCGAACCGTCGTCTTGCCGACCTGCAAAAGGACCGGAAGATGTTGAAGGAGGAGGTCGACGACGAGGACATCGCCGAGGTCGTTTCCCGATGGACCGGCATCCCGGTGAGCCGGATGCTCGAAGGCGAACGGGAAAAGCTCGTAACGATGGAAGACCGGCTCCAGCGGCGGGTGGTGGGCCAGGAAGAGGCCATCCGTGCGGTATCCGATGCCGTGCGGCGGGCCCGCTCCGGACTTCAGGATCCGAACCGGCCCATCGGCAGCTTCATCTTCATGGGACCGACCGGGGTCGGCAAGACCGAACTCGCCAAGGCCCTTGCCGAATTCATCTTCGACAGCGAGCAGGCCATGGTCCGCATCGACATGTCCGAGTATATGGAAAAGCACGCCGTGGCACGGCTCATCGGTGCGCCCCCGGGATACGTGGGCTATGAAGAGGGCGGATACCTCACCGAAGCGGTGCGCCGCCGACCGTACAGCGTGATTCTCTTCGACGAAATCGAAAAGGCCCATCCGGATGTCTTCAACGTCCTGCTCCAGATCCTGGACGACGGCCGGATGACCGACGGCAAGGGCCGCACCGTCGATTTCACCAACACGCTGATCATCATGACCTCCAATGTCGGCAGCCAGTGGATTCAGGAGCTGGGGGGCCGGGACCCGAGCGGCATGGAAATGCACATCCGGGAAGCGTTGCGGGCCACGTTCAAGCCGGAGTTTTTAAATCGGATCGATGAGACGATCATCTTTCACAACCTGCGGCCCGAGCAGCTGAAATCCATCGTGGACATCCAGATGCGCCGGGTGTGCGACCGGTTGAAGCAGCAAAAGATCACCCTGGAGCTGACGGATGCGGCAAAGGCGCTTCTGGCCGAAAAAGGGTTTGACCCGGTCTACGGGGCACGGCCCCTGAAACGCGCGATCCAGCATTATGTTGAAAACCCCCTGGCCATGGAAATCCTGAAGGGGGAAATTTCCGGAGGCGAACGGATCGTCGCCGACCGTAACGGCGACGGCATTGGATTCTCCAATTCATAGGAGATCTGGGCGACCAAGGCGTGTGGGCCGGGATGCTACCAGTCGTTATCGCTTCCCGGCGCTGCTACCGGCGCCGAAAGCAGGATCGACACACCCACAACGGCCGAAACCAGGGAACCGATAATGATCCCCAGCTTTGCGAAATCCATGAGAAGGGGCCCGGCAAAGGAAAGGCCCGAGATGAAGAGGGACATGGTAAAGCCGATGCCGCCCAAGAAGCCGGCGCCCAGCAGATGCCGTTTCGTCATCCCGACGGGAAGCCCCACGTGCAAAAGCCGCGCGGTGGCAAGGGTAAAGAGGCAGATGCCGATGGGCTTTCCAAGGCCCAGCCCCAGCCCGACACCCAGAGTGACCGGGTGGTGGAGGGCCGCGCCAAGATGGAAGTCTTCAAATGGGAGCCCGGCGTTGGCCAGGGCGAAGAGAGGGATGACGAGGTAGGAGACCCAGGCATGGAGGCCGTACTCGAGCCGCTGGAGAGGGGTTTCCACCTCGTGGCAGCGCTCTTCGATGGCCCGCACCGCGTCGAGGTGCCGGCGGTTGAGCAGGATGGTGAACCCGCAAGCGCCCGGTTCGCAGCCGAAATCCTCCAGGTGGCCGCGCACGCGGGAGAGGAAGGTGTCGGTTTCGTATTTGCCGCGGGCCGGGATGAAGAGCGCCACCAGCACGCCGGCCACGGTGGGATGGATTCCGGAGCCCAGGATGGCAACCCACACCCCGAGCCCCAAAACGGCGTAGACGAGGACATGGTGGATCCACAACCGGTTGGCGGCAAAAAGCAGCAGCATGAAACCGGCCGCCACGGCCAGATCGGTCCAGGCGATCGTTTGGGTGTAAAAGAAGGCGATGACCAGCACGGCGCCAAGATCGTCGGCAATGGCCAGGGCGGAGAGGAATACCTTGAGACCGAGCGGGATGCGTCTTCCCAGCATCGCCAGCACGGCCAGGGCAAAGGCGATATCCGTCGCCATCGGGATGCCCCATCCGACAATCGATGGCCGTCCGGCGTTTATCGTTGCGTACAAGACGGCGGGAATCAACATTCCGCCGGCGGCCCCGGCCACCGGCAACAGGGCTTTTTTGATCGAGGCGAGTTCCCCCACCAGAATCTCCCGTTTGATTTCAAGCCCCACGGTAAAAAAGAACAGCGTCATCAGGGCGTCGTCGATCCAGTGCGCCAGGGATTTGGAAGCCGTGAGGCCGCCGATCCGCAAGGAAAATTCGGCATGCCAGATGTGGTGGTAGGAACCTTGCGAAACATTGGCCCAGACCAATGCCGCGATTGTAGAAAAGAAAAGGGGGAAACTGCCGCCGACAAGACGCCGGAAAAACCACTGAAAGGGGCCGTTTCGTTTGGAAATCGCATCGGAGATGGTCATCTCGACCTCCGCGTCGTTCGCCCCGGCCGCCGGGACGGCGCGGGACGGGAAAATTTTTTAATGGAAATACCACTATACCGAAAATGATCCCTTCAGGATAGGTGCCGAAGGATCAAAATCATCGTAGCGCCCCCATGGGTGCCCTGCGCACCGGGCACTCCGGGGGGGATGGCGCAGCGTGTCCGATGAAACCAGGACGGGCACGGAAACCAGCCCCAATGGAGGATGGGGTCGGTTCGGATCGAAGACTTCACTACCGGAACGGAGGGTCATGATGAAAGCAACGCACACATGGGATGCCATCCTGGAAACATCGCGCGGTTTCATGGCGAGCCGCGTGCTGATCAGCGGGGCGGAACTCGATCTGTTCACCCTGCTCGCCGAAAAACCCCTGAGCGCGGAGGCGGTGGCGGCGGAGCGAAACGCCGATCCCCGGGGGATCGCCATTCTTCTCGATGCGCTGAGCGCGATGGGTTATCTGATAAAGACCGATGGGCGCTACCGGACCGAGCCATCGGCCGTCCCGTTTCTTTCCGCCGATGATCCGGAATCGCTTCTTCCCATCCTTCTGCACCAAGGCTGGGTATGGCGGAGTTGGTCGCAGATCACCGACATCGTGCTCGGAAAGACAACGGCCAGCATGAACAAGACGGGCGCATTGGCCGAGGGCAGCATCGCATCGTTTATCGGTGCCATGCACGTCGTTGCTTCGAAAAAAGCCCCGGAGGTGGTGGCGGCGATCGATCCGGGCAAGGCGCGGCGCCTGATTGACGTGGGCGGCGGCTCCGGCACCTACACCCTGGCTTTTCTTGCCGCGGCCCCGGAGATGAAGGCGACCCTGTTTGATCTGCCATCGGTGATCGAAATGGCCCGTGAGCGGGTGCGGGCCGCCGGCATGACCGACCGCGTCACCCTGGCGGCCGGTGATTTTTATTCGGATCCGCTGCCGCCGGGGCATGATCTGGCGCTTCTTTCCGCCATCATCCACCAGAACAGCCTTGAGCAGAACAGGGCCCTCTTCCAAAGGATCCACGAAGCCCTGGATCCGGGCGGGCGGATCGTGGTCCGCGACTTCGTCATGTCCCCCGACCGGATCGCTCCCCGGGAAGGCGCCATGTTCGCGGTGAACATGTTGGCCGGGACCCGGGGGGGCGGCACCTATACGTTTGCGGAGATCCGAGGCGGCCTGGCCGCGGTCGGCTTTGAGCGGATTCGTCTGATTCGGACCGAGAAGATGTTTTCCCTGGTGGAAGGGTTCAAGCGGGGCTGATCAAGGGATCAACATTCGAAGCGGTTCGCCCCGCCGGGGCAACCCCCCGCGATCGTACGGGTATCGGGTTGCCCGGCGAAACGCGGGCCGGCCACGGGGGCGCGCGCCCCTTACCGCCGTTGGTTCATGCCCCGCGGCGGGAAACCGCCGCCGATTCCGGCATCGGGTCATCGCGGCGCGTGGGCAGGGCCGGGAACCGGGCGATGCCGACGACGGTCAACAGGGGCAGGAAGGCCGTCGCGGTCAGGGCCGTGTGCACGGACGAAAGGTCGGCGAGTTTCCCCACCAGGGGTGACGCCAGACCCCCCAATCCGTAGGCAAGGCCCATCATGAGGCTTGCCACCATGGAACGGCCGTTCGGCGCAAGCTCCTGGGCCATGACCACGCCGAGGGGCAGGGACGCCAGCACAAAGGCGCCGGCCAGGGCCGCGCCGATGTAGACCCAGATGCCCGTGGCGTGCAAAAACAGCAGCAGCACCGGGGTCATCAGGCCGTGGGTGAACAAAAACACCCGTTTGTGGCCGATCCGGTCCGAAAAGTGTCCTGCCAACAGCCCGCTTGCCGTGCCGGCCACGGTGAAAAGGGAAAATACCACCCCGGCCGAAACCACGGAAAAGCCTTCCCCCACAAAAAGTACCGGCATGAAGGTCATAAACGCCTGGCCCACCACGGCACGGAGCACCATGACGATCCAGATCAGCAAGATGGGCCGCCAAGCCCTGCCCAGGCTGAATTGAAGGGTTTTGAAAAACCCGAGGCGGGGCAGGCCCTCGCTTTCGGGCGCCGGCAGGGCGCGGTAGAGGCCGGCGACGACCAAAAGGCCCAAGACCATGGTCAGGGGCATGGCCGCGAGACCGAAGCGGGTGGCATACCAGGTGATGAACAGCGGTCCCACGGCAAAGGCAAACGTGCCCCCGGTGTTGAAAATCGACATGGAAAACCCGGCACGGGGACCGGCGTACGTCGGCACCATTCCGGCCACCGCCGGGTGAAATATCGCCGAGCCGAGGGAGCCGACCGCGATCACCAGAGCCAGGCTCCAGAACCCGGGGGCCGCACCGGACAAGGGAATGAAGACCACGGCGAGCAGAAGACCGGCAAGGATAAAGGCACGGGAGGGATTCCGATCGGCGTGGTATCCGGCGGCGGGCTGAACCATGGCCGCCAGAAACCGGCCGATGCCGGCGATAATGCCCACCTGGGTCAAGGTGAGACCCAGCTTTTGAACGAACAGGGGAAAAAGGGGGGCGGCGAACGAATTGTAGAAATCGCCGGTAAAATGCACCAGGGTCAAGGCCAGAATGACCTGCACGTTCTGTCGGCCGCAATCGGTCATGATCCTATGTTGCCCAAGGGGAAGGAAAAGGGACGGCCGGTTGGGTGGTCTGAACACCGGCGCTTCAGAAAGGTTGGAATATAGGGGAACCGTGAGCGGAACGTCAATGAAAAAGCCGGATCAATCCTCGATGATGAGGCTTTTCAGCTCGTTGGTATCATCGGCGTCGATGGGAAAATGCGTGGCGAGGAGGCGGCCGATATCCCCGACGGCCGCACAGATCGCCTCGGCCGGACGCCCGACCCGGATACCGGCGATCACCCGGTCGACCACGGACTGCCAGACGCCGGTTTCCATCTTTGCGTGGATGCCCCGGTCGGCCACGATGTGCACCTGCCGTTCGAACACCGAGACGAAGAGCAACACCCCGGTTTCGTGCCGGGTGCGGTAGAGCCCTTCCCGGTAGAAGGCGGTAAGGGCGGCCGATTCCACGGCATGGGCGACCTCGTGATGGCCTAAAAAGAGCCGCCGAAGCCGGATGGTGCGGGTCATGATCCGGTGGATCAGAGCGAACGAGACGGTGAACGCCGCAATGAAAAGCCACATGTTGCGGGGGCCGATCCAGAAGTGCTCACCGATAAATTCCGTCAGTCCGACGGCCACGGGCAGCGCCAGGAGGGCCGCTCCCCGTACGATGGCCATGGGGTAATGATCGCTCGCCGATACCACCATGGCCACGATCTCGCCGGCAGTGGTTTTTTCCGCTGCCGCGACGGCGTCCATGATTTGTTTGCGTTCGTCAGGGGTCAGAAATTTTTGGGCGAGTTTTTCCATGCGTGGCGGTCCATCGTAGAGTCGAAATTGATTTTAGCCATCTGACAGTGAAGAAAACTTGCGCATCGCGACGGCCGCGGCGATGCGCTACCAGGAACCCGATGCCCCGCCGCCGCCGAAGCCCCCGCCGCCGCCGCTGAAGCCGCCGAAGCCGCCCGAGGAGAAGCCGCCGCCCCCGCCGCCGTAATACCCACCCCAAAATCCGCCGCCGCCAAGTCCGCCGCCCCGTCCCCCGCCGCCGCCTCCTCCTCCGCTGAGCAGGGAAAGCAGCAGCCATGTGCCGAGCAGGCCGGCGGGCGCAAATCCGAGCGCCACCGGAAAACCGTACCCCAGAACCGTGCCGGCCAAGGTCGGGCCGGCCACCGTGCCGATGCCGTAGGCCCACCGGCGGCTGAAGGTACCGATGGCGCTTAAGACCGGTACGAGAAAGATAATGGCCACCATGAGTACATTCCAGGGCCTTCCGGAGGAGCGGACGGGCGCCGGCGCTGCGGCGTGGAATTCGCCTTTGACGACGGCCATGATGGCGTTTACCCCGTCGGCGACCCCCTCGATGAAATTTCCCTGCTTGAACTCGGGAACGATGATGTCTCGGATGATG
>JBJKPT010000585.1:0-6714 GCA_046706045.1 Desulfobacterales bacterium | reverse complement strand
CCCGAAACCTCCGGCTGCGCGCTCGGTTGATCGCCGCTTTGCGTGGTTTTTTTGCCGATCGCGACTACCTGGAGGTGGAAACCCCGATCCGGATTCCGGCACCGGCCCCCGAGGCCCATATCGATCCCGAACCGGCCGGAAACTGGTTTTTGCAGACCTCGCCGGAACTTTGCATGAAGCGGCTCTTGGCCGCCGGGTACCCGCGCATCTTCCAGCTCTGCCATTGCTTTCGCCAGGCGGAGCGGGGCCGCCGGCACCTGCCGGAAATGACCCTGTGCGAATGGTATGCCGCCGATGCGGACTACCGCTCCATGATGGCCGAATCTGAGGCCCTCCTGAGATTCCTGGCCAAAACCCTCCTCGGCCGGCCCCGGCTGACCTGGCAGGGACACACCGTGGATTTGGCCGGGCACTGGGACCGACTCCCTGTGGAGACCGCGTTTTCCCGGTATGGCGGCATGGAAATGGATGAAGCCCTGGCCAGGAACCGGTTTGACGAGATCATGGGCCTTGCCATCGAGCCCTGTCTCGGATTTGAGCGGCCCGTGATCCTCTACGATTACCCGGCTCCCTGCGCGGCCCTGGCCCGAAAAAAACCGGATCGGCCCGCGGTGGCCGAGCGCTTCGAAGCCTATGTCTGCGGACTGGAACTTTGCAATGCCTTCAGCGAGCTGACCGATACCGCCGAACAGCGGCGTCGCTTCGAAGCGGAAATCCGGGCTCGGGGCGAGGCCGGAAAACCGGTCCCCCTCATGCCGGAACCGTTTCTTCGGGATCTCGCCGCCATGCCGCAGGCCGCAGGCAACGCCCTGGGCGTCGATCGGCTGGTCATGCTCTTTGCCGATGCCGCCGATATCGATGCCGTGGTCGCCTTCACCCCTGAAGAGTTGTGATATTACGGTCTATCCAGTATGCTGAAACGGCAAACGTTTTTACCCTGTTGTTTCGGGGAGGAGGGGCGAGGAAACCGATGCGCGTATTCCGATCCATATGGGGCTATTTCAAGCAAACCCAGCCGCCGGCCGTGCGCGTGCTTCACGCCGTGATCTTGATCCTTGTGATCTGCCAGCTCGTGAGCAGCAATTTCATCGAATTTGACAAGGCCGGGCGGATCGTCGCAACACCGGTCCATTTTATTGGCACCTGGACCCATATCGCGACCGGTCTGACCTTGGTGCCCATCACCCTTGTTTTCGTGATCGTTGAACTCTTGCGCCGCGGGCTCTTCGATTTCTTCCCTTACTTGCAAGGGGATTTTGCCCAGGTCCGTTCGGACCTGGCCGCCCTGAAGCAGCGCCGGCTGCCGGAAGCTTCGCCACGAGGGCTTGCCGCCATCGTTCAAGGCCTTGGGCTGGGCGCCGTTCTGATCACGCTGCTCGCGGGCCTCACCTGGTTCGTGCTCTGGCGATACGGCGTTCCCTGGGCCGGCACGGTGCGGGCGATCCACGCGACCCTTACCGGCCTCGTCGAGGCCTATATCGTGGGCCACGGCGGGATGGGGCTCCTTCACATCTTCTTCTGGAACCGGGAGCAACACCGGCCGTAACCCGTCCTCAATCCCCAAAAAAACGCCTCGGGCTATTCGGCGGGCGCCAAAAGGCGCGTCGCCACCTCGGCGGTCAACCGATAGATCGCTTCGGCGAGATCCGTCGGCAGGAGCCCGGTGCCGCAGGCCGGGGTGATAAGGGCCTGGGTCCAGAGGCGATCCCGGTCCACCCCCCGGGCCGACAGGTCCGACCAGAGCGCCCGAAGCTTTGCGCTCAGGCCTTCGGCGGTCTCGGCAGCGGCTTCGGCCCGTGTGGGAACAATACCCCAGGCCACGGCCCCGCCCCTGTCCAAAAACCGGCCGAGCCTTTCGGCGTAAAGCCGAATGGTATCGCCGAAACGGTCCGCATCGAAGCTGAGCACATCCAGGTCGCAATCCAGGGGAATCGACCAATCGGCCGCATCGCAGGCATGGAGGCCGCAGGCGGCCCCGGTGCCGAGAATCGCGGAAAAAAGCGGTGCGAGGCTTTCGACGATCATCTCCCGGGTCAGGGTGATGTGGCCGTGGGAGCCGTAAACCGCAATGGCCGGGTCGTCGACGAAGAAAAGCACGGGCAAACCCCACCGAGACAGCTCTCGGCACTGCCATCGAGCGTTCATGGCCAGGGTCTTGATCACCAGGTCCCGGAGCTGATCGTCGTAAAAGGCAAATCCGCCGCCGGCGCCGCGCAGCTGAAACCCCATGGTGAGCGGCCCCACCACCTGCCCCTTCACCCCCCGGGCCGACCCGAGCCGTGGAGCCGCCGTTTCCAGGAATCGATGGAAACCGACGGCCGCCTGCTCCGGAAGTCCGAAACGGTGAAGGGCTCCCTCGTCCCCGGCCTCGGCGGCCAGGTAGGCGTCGTAAAAGGCCGTCAACCGCTCGGGCCACTCCGGCGCGTCATCGGCAAAGACGGCCCGGCCACCCCGAACGGCCAAAAGCGCCGTGTCGACAAGGATACGGAAAGACTGGTGGATGAGCCCTTCTTCCACCCCCCGTTGGGGCAGCTGGGGCCAGTGAGGAAGGGCCGGTACCCGGGAAAAGATCGTTTCAAGGGCGATCCGGGGATCCAGGTAAGGCATGCTGCCGATGCCGGTGGCCAGGCCGTAATACCATGCCATGAGGGCGTGCTCCTCCGTCGGGCGGGGTCAGAGACGGTCGGCGTGCTCGGAAAGGTAGGCCGATACCCCCTCGGCGGTGGCGGTCATGCCGGATTCGCCCTTGTGCCATCCGGCCGGGCAAACCTCACCGTGCGCTTCATGAAACTGCAGCGCGTCCACCATGCGCAGCATCTCGTCCACATTGCGGCCCAGGGGCAGGTTGTTGACGATCTGATGCTGAACGATCCCGTCGCGATCGATCAAAAAAGAGGCCCGAAAGGCCACGCCGTCCGGGTGTTCGACACCGTAGGCCCGGGTGATCTCGTGCTTGACGTCGCCCACCATCGGAAAGGAGACCGGGCCGATGCCGCCGACGTTGACGGTGGTGTTGCGCCAGGCGAAATGAGTGAACTGGGAATCGATGGAAATCCCCACCACCTCGACGTGTTTTTCCTGAAATCGATCGATCCGCCGCTCATGGGCGATGATCTCCGTGGGACAGACAAAGGTGAAATCCAGGGGCCAGAAAAACAGAACCACGTATTTGCCACGCAGGCTGGACAGGGTGAAGGCATCCTCGATCACGCCGCTGGGCATGACCGCCGGAGCCGTGAAGTCCGGGGCTTTTTGGGCAACCAGTACGCTCATGAAACCTCCTCTTGCCATGGCCGATGCCCCTGTTGGCGAGAACGCATGTTTACGCAACATCCGCCGGGGCGTTGACCGGATCGATTCAGAGATCGGGACGGATCCGAAGGATCTGTCGTCCCGGGCATTGCAAACCACCCGCTGCGATCGCCATCGCGACGCGGCAGCACCTTGCCGGGCGCCCGCCGCTCCGGTGCGCCCCTGCAAGGCCGGGGGAAATTCGAATTAAAAAAACCCCGCGCTTTTTCTGTCCGGTCCCCTTCGGATGGCACCGTCATTACGCCCCTGCCAATTTTAATGAGGCCCGGGCTTGACGAACGGCGGCTTCAAAGGACGTGTCAAAGTGGGCTGGAGCGTATCCCCGCCCATAGGCCTTCTCCGAGGTCAACGTGACGTCGGCCGCCCGGGGTGCGGCCATGGGCATATCCTTCAGGGAAACGGCGTCGATTCGACTCCGGGGCATCCCCAGGATTTTTGCCAGTGCAAGGCCCATGTCCAGGCGCGAAACCCGCCGGCGACCACCCAGATGGAATGTCCCGCCCGGCCAATCGATTCCCTGGATCAGCCCCTGGGCGCCACTCTGCGTGTCCACCGGGGTGCGGAACTCATCGTGGAAAAGCCGCAGGTTCTCCCCGGCATCCAGCCGCCGGATCATTTCCACCAGAAACCCGGATCGTTTCGCCTTCGGGGCGGTGCCGAACATCAGGGGAAGACGGCAGATCGTCGCCGCCGGGTATCGGCGCCGGATGGCTCGTTCCGCCGCGGCTTTCTGGGCGCCGTAGGCGTTCACGGGGGATACGGGATCGGCTTCGGCATAGGGTGGTGCGATTCCGTCAAAAATCAGGTCGGAGGAGGCAAACACAAATGGGATCCGCCGGTGGACGCACAATTGGACGAGATGAAGGGTCGCGGCAACGTTGATCCGGGCCGCGGACCCGGGGGCGCGCTCACAAGAGTTCGGATCGGAGGCCGCGGCCAAGTGAATGACGGCATCGGGCCGGATTTCCGTGAACCGGTCGGTGACGGCGTGGGCATCGGTCAGGTCGATCCGGTGATCGACCACCCCATCCATTTCCAGGGGCCGGGTCCGAGTAAGATTATGCACCGCCCATCGGCCCCGAGCCGCCTGACAGACCCGATACCCGACAAACCCGCTGCCGCCGGTGACGATGAGGGTGCTGGTCATCGACCACGGTCTCCGTGAATTACGCCCTGGCCTTCGCCTGCCAGAACGGTGACATGGCGCGCAGCCGTTCAATGATGGGCGGCAGTTTTTCAAGGACGACGTCGATGTCCGCGTCGGTGTTGTAAACACTGAGGCTGAAGCGGATGGAACCGTGGGCGGAGGTGTAGGGAACCCCCATGGCCCGCAGGACATGGGACGGCTCCAGGGACCCGGAAGTGCAGGCCGATCCGGAGGAGGCACAGATCCCGAACTCGTCCATCATCAGGAGGATCGCCTCGCCCTCCACACTTTCGAACCCGATATTCGTCGTGTTTGGGGTCCGCTGGCCGCGGTCGCCGTTGACCGTGGCATTGGGAACCGCCGCCAACAAGCCCTCTTCCAGCCGATCGCGAAGGGCTCGCACCCGGGTGTCTTCCTCGCCGATGTGTTCGGCCGCCATTTCGCAGGCCTTGGCCAGCCCGACGATCGATGCCGTGTTTTCGGTGCCCCCGCGGCGGCCCTGCTCCTGATGGCCGCCGATGAGAAACGCCGAAAACGGAATCCCCTTGCGCACGTAAAGAACGCCGATGCCCTTGAAAACATGAAGCTTGTGGCCCGAAAACGAGAGCATGTCCACGCCGGCCGTCTTGACATCGACGGGAATCTTACCCACGGCCTGGACCGCGTCGGTGTGAAAACGGATGCCCCGCTGCTTGAGGGTGTCGGCAATCTCTTCGATGGGGAAGAGAACACCGGTTTCGTTGTTGGCCCACATCACGCTGACCACCGCCGTGTCGTCGGTCAGATGCTCCTGGAAATAGGGCATATCGAACCGGCCCTCGCGGTCCACGGGGATCATCGTCACCCGGTAACCCTTGGTGGAAAGGTGTTCGAAGAGGTTTTTGATGGCCGGATGCTCGACCCGGGTGGTCATGATGTGGCGTTTGTCCGGCTGGGCGGCGATGGCGGCCCGAATGGCGGCGTTATCGCTTTCCGTCCCGCAACTGGTAAAGAGGATCTCCTCGGGGGTGGCGTTGATCAGTCCCGCGATCCGGGCCCGGGCGTCCCGCAGGGCCGTGCCCACCCGACCGCCGAACCGATGCATGCTCGATGGATTTCCATAAAGGTCGCCGAAATAGGGAAGCATTTCCGCGATGACTTCCGGTGCGACCCGGGTGGTGGCGTTGTTGTCCAGGTATACCGTCATCTCAACGAACCTCCTCGACGATCAGGTCCTGGGATACATGCTCGCGCAGGATCGATTCGACATAGTTTTTCAGCGTCATCTGGGATCGCTGGCAGCTCGCGCAGGATCCGCGGAGGCGAACCATCACGCGGTTTCCGTCGATATCCACCAGCTCGATGTCGCCGCCGTCTTTCTTTAACGCCGGCTGCACATCCCGGATCAGGGACTTTTCGATGAGGCGGATTTTTTGCAGGGTGGTCAAAGCGGGGACGGCGGTGTTTTTCGGGCGCTCTAGCCCCGTGAACCGATCGATGATCTCCTGGATCCGATCGTGGCAGTTGCCGCATCCGCCGCCGGCCTTCGTGTAGTCGGTGACTTCCTCGATGCTCGTCAGGTGGTGCTCCTTGACGGCCCGCTCGATATCGCGATCGGTGACCCCGAAGCATTCGCAGACGATTTCGCCCTCCTGATGGGCGTCGGGTTCGCCAAGGTAGCAGGCGATGGCCTTTTCCAGGGCATCCCGGCCCATGACCGAGCAGTGCATTTTTTCCTTTGGCAGACCATCGAGATACTCGGCGATATGATCGTTGGTGATTTGCCGCGCTTCATCAAGGGTTTTCCCGATGACCATCTCGGTCAAGGCCGATGACGAGGCGATGGCGCTGGCGCAGCCGAAGGTTTTAAATTTCGCGTCCACGATGCGGTTGGCGTCGTCGAGCTTCAGGTAGAGGGTCAGGGAATCCCCGCAGGCGAGGGAGCCGACCTCACCGACGGCATCGGCGTCGGCAATGGTGCCCACGTTTCGTGGATTCAAGAAATGATCTTTTACTTTTTCCGAATAATCCCACATGTTCTTGCCTCCCAGGGAGTCGATGACCATCCCTTATTCATAAAACCGGCCAAGCATCAAGCACACATTGATTTCGAACATGATCCATGCATATCGGGCCCCGGGTGCAACGATCGCTCCCCTTGCCACCCGATGCGCAGGGGTTATTGTAATCATCATATCGAAAATGAAAACCCTGAATCCTACAAAACCGGTCGGACCCAATCCTTCACCCTGCGGGAAAAATTCCAATACGGGCCC
>JBJKPT010000584.1:0-2104 GCA_046706045.1 Desulfobacterales bacterium | reverse complement strand
CTGTAGCGGGTGATCCGGGTCAATCGGCGCGTGATTTCGCGCATGCGATCGATCTGGCGCTTGATCTCGACGGCCGCATCCTTGAGTTCCGGCTGGTCAAGCTCTTCGACAAACCCCAAAAGCTTCGCGTACTCCAGGACGGCGATCTGGATGGGCTGGTTCAACTCATGGCAAACCGCACCGGCCAGTTCGACGATGCCCTGGAGCTTTTCCCGGTCCAGGCGCTCCTGTTCGGCTTGCTTTCGCCAGGAGACGTCGGTGATGGTGGCGATGGCCCACTGCATGGGCATTTTGGGGTCGAGGGCATTGACCTTCAGGTGACCGTAAAAGGTCGAGCCGTCCCGGCGCTGGAACCGGGCGTCGAGTTGGGCGATGCGGCCCGTCTTTAACGTGGTGTAGATGAATTCGCCGACTTTTTCGTAGTCTTCTTCCGAAGGATAGATCATGCGGTCGCTTTGCCCCTCGAACGCCGAGGTTTCGGTATACCCGAAGAGCCGGCCCATCGCGGCGTTCACACGGATGAAAATCCGGTTTTCAATCAACCCGATTCCGGTGGGCGAGGTGGCCAGGATGCTGTTGACGATTTCGTTGCTGTGGCGCAGCGACGCCTCGGTCTCCTTGAGCCGGCAGGCCTCCCGTTCCAGGCGTTCCAGGCGGTTCTGGAGGATCTGGACGGTTGGTTTATCCTTCTTGTTCCGTGATTGGCGCATATCCTCGATCGGTAAAAATCATCCGCTGCCCTGGGACAGGCGGGTGATGGCGGCCGATGCGCCGGCATTTAACGGGGCATCGAAACGGACGTGGACGGAATAGTCGTTTTGCAGTTGATAATTGACCCTGACGACCATGCCGACAACATCCACCTTGAGCGGGCCGCCCGAATCCGGCACCCCGAAAACCATGCGCAGCCGTCGGCCCAACATCAACCGGGCCGTTTCGGCCTTGGCTGTTTTGATGAAAAAACTCAGGCCACCGATGGAAATGTCGGAAAGGTCCCCTCTGAACGGTTTTCCAACGGGGCTTCCAACGGCCGATACGATCTGAGCCGAAAGCTTGCCCGGAAGGTCAACGCGATCATGGTCTCGGCGGTCCAGGCTCTGCGCCTGGATGGCCTGGCTGTCTTGTTCCAGGGGCAGGCAATAATCCATGAGCTTTCGTTCCAGGCCCGGGTATTTTTCCTTCCATTTGGCCAGGGCCGCGCGGTTCAGCACATGGGCGCGCACCGGGGAGAGCGCGACCAGGGATGTCGTGCAGACGGTGATGTTAAAAAACGAGTCGATTCCCGCCACCGCGCCCGGCTCCAGGGTGCGCACCGGGGTTTCGCGGTCCTCCTTGCGATACATGCTCTCCAGTTGACCCTCCCGGATGAAGAGCAGCCGGTCATCGATCCAACCCTGATTCATCACCGTCTGGTTGGCATCGAAGCGACACTCTTCCATGGAAAAAAACAAGGCGTTGGCCTCATCGGGCGAAAGGGCCCGGTAAAGCTCCGGCCACATCTCGACATGACTGCGATCGACCGCGGCGGTTTTGGCCTCCTCGATGAGTTCGGCGGATTTGACGATCTCCGTAAGGGCCATGTCGTCGATGGTAAATATCATTTCCCGCAGCGCTTCGGCCCGGTCGAAATCCCGTTTGCCGAGGGCGGTTTGGATTTCCGCCATGATCTGCCCGATGGCGGCCTTGATGTCGCCTTTTTCGGCCAAGTCCCGGATCCGGGCTTCGATGTCCTCGGAGGCCGTGGCGGCAGCGGGCGATGCCGGTGCTGGTTCGCTCTCGGTCGACGTGTCCGGTGTCTCCGCCTGGGGCGGCTCCTCGGTGACCGGCCGATCGTTCACCCTGGCTTTCTGGATGGCGGCAAGGGCCTTTGTGGCGGCGGCCTGGACCTTTGGCGAATAGGAGCGCCGAAGCAGGCCGCGTTGACTCAACACTTGGGTCAAAGGAGCTTCGGCCGCGGGATCCGCAATTTGCTCCAATGCCTGGCAGGTCCGTTCCAGGATGGCATCCCGGAATTTTGCGCCCAGGGGCGCACGCGGGTCGAGCAGGGCGACCAATCGGTTCACGGCAGGCCGGTAGCCGATCTTTCCGAGCATCGCGATCACGA
>JBJKPT010000583.1:0-3209 GCA_046706045.1 Desulfobacterales bacterium | reverse complement strand
GCCCTGGCATCGTCCAGGGACTGTTTGCTGGTGGCGCCGGTGGCGACCGTTTTCTCGATGCGCTCAAGGTTTTGCGCGGCATTTTTCACCTGGACCCGGGCGGCGGCCACCTCGGCCCGGGCCTGATCGATCTCCTGGGGCCGGGTGCCGGCCACGAGCTTGTCCACGACCTGCTGCTGGGCGGCGATCTCGGCCTCGACCTCTTGGATCTGGGCCTTGAGCCGATCGGTTTGAAGCCGTGCCAGGACCTCGCCCTTGGTGATCCGGTCGCCTTCCTCGACCAGCACCGGGGTGATCCGCTCGGATTCGTTGAACGCCAGCTGCGCGTCGCGGATATCGATGTTGCCGTACAGGGTGAGGGTGTTCGGGGACCGGTTTTCTTCGACCCTCAGAAACCACCAGGTGCCCAAAACGCCCAGGGCCGCAAAAACCAGCACGATCACAAGGACCTTTGCAATTCGTTTCATTGGACGGTTCGCTCCACGCGTATCGTAATGTCAACCCACCGGATGAGAAGGCTTCGGTCAACCGGAAGCCAACTCAACATGACCGGCGGCCAAGGATCGGTGACAAACTTTACTTTCCAGCCTCCATGACCTGCCAGCCGCCTCCCAGGCTCCGGTAGAGTTGGACCACCTCGGCCAGGGCGTTTTGCCGGGCCACGAGGAGATCGTCCCTGGCGGCGACCTGCTTTTCCTCGGCGTCGAGGACCTGGTAGAAATCGACCAGGCCGGCGCGATAGAGGCTCTGGGCCAGTTCGACACTGCGATCGGCCGCCTCGGTCGAAGCCTTCAACGCGCGGACTTGTTCCTGGGTCCGGACCACCCCGGCGCCGGCGTTTTCAACCTCGGAGAGGGCGGAGAGGATTTTTTGCTGCAATTCGAGCCGTGCCTGTTCGGCCTGGGATTTCCGTACCTCGATGTTGCTCTGGATGCGGCCGCCGGAAAAAAGCGGAAACTGGAGCTGCGGGCCCAGGGAGTAGATGAAGGTGGAAGTATCCAGAAGCCCGCCGAGCGTATCGCTTTGGAGGTTGAACGTGCCGGAAATGGTGAGCTGCACGTATTTTTCCGCCTCGGCGGCGCCGATCTGGGCCACGGCCGCGGCGTATTGGCGTTCGGCCCCCCGGATGTCGGGTCGCCGCACCAGAAGGTCCGCCGGAATCCCGATCCCGATCAGCGCCGGAACCTCCGGCATGGGTCCAGGGACCAGGTCTTTGGCCTGGGGCGGTTCTCCCAGGAGCACCTTGATCCGGTTCTGGGCCACGGTCAGGGACGCCAGGAGTTCCGCGCGAAGGGCCCGGGTCCGGTTCAGGAGCTGCTCGGTCTGGGTGACGAAAAGCTCGGTGCCGGTACCGGCGTGAAACTGGGTCCGGGCGAGCGCGAGGGTCTTTTCTTCCAGGGCGATATTGCGATCCGCCACGGCGATCCGTGCCTGGAGGGTGCGTACATCGATGTAGGCAAGGGTCAGTTCGGCCGCCATGGAGACCATCATCTCCCGGTAGCTGTCGTAGCTCACGTCGATTTCGGCATTGGCGGCTTGGACGAGATGCGCCACCCGGCCCCAGAGATCGGGCTCCCAGGAGGCGGTCACCCCGGCGGCAAAGAGGTTCGCCTCGTGGCCCGGGAGCGGGCCCTGGAAAGAGACCGATTTGATGCCGGCCTTGGCATGCTCGTAGGCCGCGCCGAGGTCGATCTCGGGGAGCCGGCCTGCGTTGGCGACCCCGCGCCGGGCGCGGGCTTCGACGATTCGCTCACGCGCCTCGGCCACGGCCGGGCTGGAGTCCACAAGGCGCTCCACCAGGCCGCTCAAGGCCGGATCCTTGAACTGCCGCCACCAGGCCGCCATGGGCGGGCTCTGCCCCCTGAGCCTCTCCCCGTTTTTCAGGGACAAGGCGTTCCAGTCCTTGGCCACGACCTTGGAAACATCCGGCGCACGGTAGGTCGGCCCCACCATGCACCCGGAAAGCGTCAACAAGAGCAGGGTGATGAGCCCGTACCGCCGGCCCTTTCCCTTTGGCATCGACACCATGTCGCTCCTTTTCCCGCACCGGGGAGGCAATCGCCCGGAAATCCATACGGTTCATGGCTCGCAGCCCGAAACAGGAGTAAAATCCCGAACTGCGAGCCGGGTCGGTGGGTTAAAAAAGTTTACGGCCGGCGGCAAGCTTCCTCCTGCCTGAACGCGACGTTCAAATTTTCTTCAGGCAATGTTTTCAATGACCCCCCGGGTCTGCTCCAGAATCACCCGGCGGATCGTCCGGGTTTCTTCGGCGCTGTATCCCGTAAAGCCCAAGGCCCGGACCAGGGTTTCCCGGGCCACCCGAAACGCCATGACCTGCCCGATGAAGGCGAGGGCCCGCAGCCTCATGGTGTCGGAAACCGGCTGACCGGTGGCCGCGGCGATCATGGTCGCGATCGCGTTGATCATGGGGCACATCACCCGGTTGTAAACGATCTCGTAGGCCGAGGTCGGGGAGAGGTGCTCCCGCAATACGATCTGGGCAAACCGTGCGGCTTCCTGGGTGCCGACCATGAAGTCGACCATCTTTCCGAGAAGGGTTTCCACCAGGGAGATCGCCTCATCCGCGGTGAGATCGCCCTGGGCGGCCCGCTCTCCGATGGTGTTCAACGTCGGACGCACAAAGGATTGAAGCCTTGCCACGATGCGTTCGACCACTGCGTGGTAGAGGCCCTCCTTGCCGTTGAAATAATAGGGGATCGCCGCGATGTTGACCCCGGCCCGCTTGGCGATCATCCGGGTGGTGGCCGCCTCGTAGCTGTATTCGCAGAACACGTCGATCCCCGCTTCGATGAGCCGGTCGTTCGCTGCGCCGCCGCTGTCGGTGTTCCCCCTCGGATCCATTCGCCCATCCCTTTCCAAAGACGCAGCGCATTATAATCAACCGGATGGTTAAGTCAATCGATTGATTAATTTTTTGGGAAGAGTTGGGGACGTCTATGATTTCAGGAAGAGTTGGGGACGTCTATGATTTCATGCTTTACTAGTTCGTATCCTTACCAGGATCGGCAATGTTGGGTGAGTTCAAGGCGGCCGGATGACTGGAACCCGAGGAATAGCGCGGCTATGTTGAACCGTTTTGCCGAGGCCGCGAGGATGAGCCCCGAAGAGGCGGCCGCCTTCAAGATATCGCCGAGTGCGGTCCAAGCCTGGGCGTTTCAATGCCTTCGGTCGCGGTGAATGTTTGGCTT
>JBJKPT010000582.1:0-3827 GCA_046706045.1 Desulfobacterales bacterium | reverse complement strand
CGTTCCTTTTGAAGATCATCGGCAAGCATGAGGTAGCGCCTAGAGATTTCTTGCTCGATCCGCCCCCGTTTCCGCGACGGTACGGGCACCCGCAGCACGAGACAGGCCTTTTCCGGTTCGAGGATCTGAATGCTGACCTTGGGGTCCACGGTGGGGGACTCCAGGCTGTACTTGGCGGCGAGTGCTTCCATGTTCTCCCGGGCCTCGTCCAGGTACGGGGCGCAGGCCTCGTGGGCCGCCTTCAACAGCGCCTCCTCGCAGCGGCGCCAATGCGCCTCGATTTTGAGCGGGATGGTGATCAGATGAAAAACGAAATTCCCCCACATGTCGGTCTCGTTCTTCACCGGCGTTGCCAGCAGATTGCTGTTCGGAACGAAAACGGTGAGACCGGTGTACTGATTGGTTTTCGTCCCGGGGCCGATCTCCAGAAGGGTGATGCCGAGAACGGACTGGTCGACGACGTCCCCCCGGATCCCGTTGATCTCGATCCGGTCCCCGATGGAAATGAAGTTCGCCGACGAGCGGAAGAAAAATCCGCTGACATTGGTGATCAGCTCTTTGGTCGCGACCACGATCGCCGCGGCGAACAGCATAAGGGAGGCGATGATCGTCCGCATCTCTTCCATCCAGATCAGGATGAGCAGCACCAGCACGAGAAGAAGGGAGAGGTTCTGCACCATGACGACGTATCGCCTGCGATGCACGAGGGGAAGCGATTCTTTTTTCTTCAACCATTGAATGATAAAAATCCGCAATCCCAGGATCGCCGACACGGCGATCACCGTGCTGACGAATTTGATGAAGATAAGGCTCTGGAACAAAGAAAAGGAAGGGCTCATGGTATCTTCTCCCCTGGATGGCGTGGCTGATGGAAAACCGGGCGACGGTGCCGCGGCGCGGCCGTCGGAGCGGATGAAGCACGGCGATCATCGCCCACTCCTCAACACAAGCGTTTTTTCCGGCTGCCCGTTTCCTTCACCCCTTGTCCAAGGCCTTTCGCACGGCCGCGGCAAGGACCTCCTTCAGGATCGGCTTGGTGATGATGCCGCAAAAACCGGCCGAACCCCATTTCCCTTCCGAAAGGCTGTGGTGGTACCCGGTGCAGAGCAGAATCGGTATCCCGGGCCGCAGGACGGTGATCCGTTGGGCGAGATCCACGCCGGTCATTCCGGGCATGGTCAGATCCGTGATCACCAGATCGAAGCGCTCCGGTGCGGCCGAAAATACCGACAGGGCGATCGAGCTGTCGGTGCACCCCTCGACCCGGTAGCCGAGCCGCTCGAGGTGCAACTTCAGAACATCCACCAGGGCCGGTTCATCGTCCACCACGAGAATGGTTTCACGGCCGCCGGGAAGTTCGTCATGGGTCAGGACCGTCGGCTGCGGCCGGTCGGCCAGGGCCGGCAGGTAAATGTCGAACCGGGATCCTTTTCCGGGCTCGCTGGCGACCCGGATCGCACCGGCGTGGTGATCGACGATGCCGTGGACCACCGACAGTCCCAGCCCCGTGCCTTCGCCCTTCCCCTTGGTGGTGAAATAGGGGTCGAAGATCGACTCCATGATTTCCGGCGTCATGCCGTGACCGGTGTCTTCCACGGAAAGGCACACATGGGGGCCGGGGGAAAGTTCGGGAAACCTGGCCTTGTCGGCGTCGGTGATGGTCACGGCCGAGATTTCCACCCCGAGAACCCCGCCATGGGCTCTCATGGCGTGGGCGGCGTTGGTGCAAAGGTTCATGATCACCTGATGCATCTGGGTCGGAACCGCGAGGACCCCGATGTCGCCCTGGGTGATCCGGGTCTGGATGTCGATGGTGCTCGGCAGGGAGGAGCGCAGCAGCTTGAGGGTTTCCTTGGCGATGGCACCGAGTCGGACGGGCTTTTTTTCCTCCTCGGTTTCCCGGCTGAAGGTGAGGATCTGGTGGACCAGGTCCCGGGCCCGAAGACTTGCCTTCATGACCTGTCCCAGGTGGGCCGAAATTTCCGAGCCCTTCGGGGCCGCATCCAGGGCAAGATCGGTGTACCCGATGATGGCGGAAAGGATGTTGTTGAAATCATGTGAAATGCCGCCCGCCAGGGTGCCGATTGCCTCCATCTTCTGGGCCCGTCGCAGATGGTTCTCCAAACGCTTCCGTTCGTTCCGTGCCCGGGTGGCCTCGGTGATGTCGCGAAGCAAGAGCAGGTTGGCCGGTTCGTCCCCCCATTCGATCCGGGTGCCCCGCATGTCCACGATGACCGGATCGCCGTCCTGGCGGGCGATGGACTGTTCAAGGGGGCCCTCGATGAGATGGGGATAGCCGAAGGAGACGCCCACCAGGGTGTCGGCATGCTTTCCGAAAATGGCTTCCGCGGCCGGGTTGACAAAACGGACCACGCCGGCATCGTCCACGATCACCACGCCGTCGACGCTGTTTTGGATCATGGTGCGAAACCGCCGCTCGCTGCGCAGCAGCCTCAGTTCGGCCTGTTTTCGACCGGTGATGTCCTGCATGGTGCCGACCAGGCCGGCGGGGGCCCGGTCCTCACCATAAAAGGGGGCCTCGACCACGAGGTAATTCCTCGGCTCACCGTCGGGGCCCGGAATCCGGACCTCGTAATCCCGGATCCCGTTTGGGGCCAACACCTTGTCGTCATGGGCGCCGACCATCTCGGACAGGGTGACGGACTCCTGCGGCAACAGGCCATCGAGGCTCTTTCCTATGATCCCGGATTTGGACAACCCGATGATCCGTTCGGCAAAGGCTGCGTTGCAGTGCCGGTAAATCCCCTCGCGATCTTTGAAAAATACCGGACAGGGGAGGGCGTCGAGAAAGGTTTCGAGGAAATCCAGGTTGGCTTTGAGGGCGTCTTCGGCCAGGCGGCGTTCGGTGATGTCCGCGGCAACCCCGGTGATGAAGGGGATCCCACCGGTTTCGTCGCGCACCGGAAAAGCGCGATTGTAGATCCAACGCCAGGTGCCGTCGGGAAAACGGATGCGGAAGGTCTCCCGCGTGGCTCTTCCGGAGCGCTGGAGATCCCGGTGGTGCATGACCATGCCGCGCTCATCGGGATGAACCGAAGACAGCCACAATTGCGCATCGGCATAGAGGTCCGCGACCGGCCGGCCCCAGATGGTTTCGTAGGCAGGGCTGATGTAGAGAAAACTGTCCGATCCGGGGCTGTAGGCCCAGAACACTTCCTGGATGGTCTCCGCCATGAGGCGGAATTTTTTTTCACTGGCCCGCAACGCCGATTCCGCATCTTCACGCTCGTCACGCAACCGCTTTTTCTCGATGACTTCGCGGATCGTAAGACCGAGCTTTCGAAGCTGGCTTTCACTTTTGATGAGGTAATCGGCGACACCGCGCTTGATGGCTTCGACGGCCAGGGCTTCGGAACCGGCCGATGAGAGAAGGATGATCGGAATCTGCGGGGCGTTGGTGCGCATCGCGTCGACCAGCCCCAACGGATCGCCCGGAAGAGCGTCCGCATCGCCCACCACGACCTGGAAATCATCCCGGGCATGGGCCGCGAGGGCCTGTTCCAGGGTCGCCACGCGTTCGATTTCGATCCCGTCAAGGTCATCCAGCAGAAACGACCGGATCCACTGGTCGGATCCGTCTTGCGCGTTCAAATAGAGAATACGGATGCCATCGCTCATATGCGCTTATTTCCCGACGGAATGAATTCGTCAAACACCATAGCGCAATCCCGGCGCGGCGTCCATGGGGCCAATGGATTCAATCCGGACAAACCGCCGCTTCGGGCAGGCCGAACGCGGTTTCCGGAATTGTCCAGAGAAATCGAACGAACGGAAATTCGTTTTCGTCATGGGTCACTGGCCACCGG
>JBJKPT010000581.1:0-6823 GCA_046706045.1 Desulfobacterales bacterium | reverse complement strand
TATCTCTCCATGGAATTCGGAATCCATGAGAGCCTGCCGATCTATTCGGGCGGACTTGGCATCCTCGCCGGCGATCACCTCAAGGCCGCCTCCAACATGGGGCTGCCCATCACGGGATTGGGCCTGCTGTACCGACAGGGTTTTTTTCAACAATACCTGGATCCCGGTGGCTGGCAGCAGGAAGAATATCCGGAGCTCGACATCTATTCGGTACCGATCACCCGGGCCACCAACCCGGACGGATCCGACATTCGCCTCTCGGTCCCCGGACCGACCGGCGAAATCCGGGCCGAAGTTTGGCAGTTGCGGGTGGGCCGGATTCCCCTCTACCTTCTCGATACGAACATTCAGGCCAACCCCCCGGAAATCCGAAACATCACCTCCCGTCTCTACAGCGGAGGGCCCAGGGTCCGGCTGGCCCAGGAAGCGCTTCTTGGCATCGGCGGGTTGCGGGCACTTGCCGCCATGGGCATCAATGCGAAAGTCTGTCACATGAACGAAGGCCACTCCGCCTTTTCAGGCCTGGAGCGGCTGGCCCAGGTGATGGAAAAATTCGGCGTGGACCTCAAAACCGCCCATGAAATCATTGCACGCACGACGGTGTTCACCACCCATACCCCGGTGGCCGCCGGGCACGATGAATTTCCACCGGGTCTGGTTCAGCCGATCTTGACCCACTATGCCGAGCGGCTTGGCGTCTCGGATAAAGAGCTTCTCGCCTGGGGTCAGCCCGCCGGATCCCCGCCGGATACCCCCATGTCCATGTTCATTCTCGGACTGCGCACGGCGCAGTACTGCAACGGGGTGAGCCGGCTGCACGGCTCCGTGGCGCGACGGATGTGGTCCTTCGTCTGGCCGGACAGGCCCGAAGACGAAATTCCCATCGGCCACATCACCAACGGCATCCATAGCCCCACCTGGGTGTCCCCGGACCTGGCCCTGCTCTTCGAACGATACCTTGGACCGGAATGGCATATGACTTCCCGGAAACCGGAAAACATCCAACGCATCGACGAAATTTACGGAGAAGAACTGTGGCGGGCCCACGAGATGAACCGGGCCCGGCTGATCCGGGCGTGCCGGGACAGCATGCGCGCCCAGTCCCAGCGCCGCAACGCACCCAAAAACCTTGTGGAAATCGCCGAAACGGCCCTGGATCAGGACACGCTGACCATCGGGTTCGCCCGGCGCTTCGCCTCCTACAAGCGGGCCACCCTGCTGATGAAGGATCCGGAACGGCTCGAAGCGCTTTTAACCAGCGAATCCCGGCCGATTCAAATCATCATGGCCGGAAAAGCCCATCCCCAGGACGACGAGGGAAAGGCCTTGATCCGAGAGGTTATCGAATTCTGTCGCAGGCCGGTGGTGCGACGGCACATCATTTTTCTTGAAAATTACAACATCCAGACGGCCCGCTACCTGGTCCAGGGGTGCGATCTCTGGCTCAACACCCCGCGTCGACCCTACGAGGCCTGCGGGACATCCGGGATGAAGGCGGCCTTGAACGGTGTCTTGAACCTGAGCATTCTCGACGGATGGTGGGCCGAGGGATACCGCAATACCTGTGGCTGGGCCATCGGCCGATGGGACGAGCCGGGGGAGCCGGCTTATGTGGATGCCATCGAAGCCGAATCGTTGTACAATGTCCTGGAAAACGATGTTGTTCCGAAATTTTACAATCGGCGCTCCGGCGATGCCCCACCGGAATGGATCGCCATGATGAAAAATTCCATCAAAATGGCTTTGGTGGAATTCTGCAGCACCCGCATGGTGCGCGACTATGACGAGAACTACTACATCCCGGCCTCCCTATGGATGGACCGGCTGCTGGAGAACGGCGGTGCCATGGCCCGGGAATTGGCGGTTCAGCACGCACGGCTGGTGAAAAACTGGCCCGGATTGAGGGTCGAATCGCCGGTCCCCGAACGAACCGGCCCTTTTCGTGTGGGGGATCGGTTTCTGGTGAAAACCGTCGCTCATCTGGAGAACTTGAAGCCCGAAGAGGTGGAGGTGCATCTTTACTATGGCCCGGTTAAGACCATTGATGCGGTCGTCACCAGCCATACCGTGCCCATGGCGGTGGCCGAAAGCCGTGGAAACGGCGAATACCTTTACGCCTGCGAGGTGGAATGCCGGGACACGGGCCGCTACGCGTTCACGGCCCGCATCGTTCCCAACGGTGATGCATGGATTCAGAATACACCGGGTTTGATAACCTGGGCGTAATGGAAATGCACAAGAACACGGAAGGATACGGTCGCGCAAACGCAAGGGGCAAGGAAGAGGGTTCCAATGGCATCTCGAAAGAATCCGCGCATTCTCGTGGTCACCCCGGAGGTCACCTACCTGCCCGACGACATGGGCAACGTGGCCAACTACATGTCCGCCAAGGCCGGCGGACTGGCCGACGTGTCGGCGGCACTGAACACCGCGCTCTTTCAGGCCGGAGCCGACGTCCACGTGGTGGTTCCGGACTACCGGGCGATGTTTTCCGCCAACCGCCAACTGCTCCTGGGTAAATCCATTTACCAGATGCGGCACGTCATGCCCGATGACCGGATCCACCTGGCCGAGGACCGGGCTTTTTTCTACATCGAGAACGTTTACAGCAACTATGCGGGCGACAACGCCCGGATCGCCCTGGCCTTTCAGCGGGAGGTGATCAACAACATCCTGCCCCGGGTCCAACCGGACCTCATTCACTGCAACGACTGGATGACGGGCCTGGTGCCGGCCATGGCCCGCCGAAACCGGATCCCGTGCCTGTTTACCGTGCACAACATCCACACGATCAAACTTCTCCTGGCGGAAATCGAAGATCGAGGCATCGATGCCGCGGCGTTCTGGCAACACCTGTTTTACGAACGCATGGCCTACCATTATGAAGAAACCCGGGAATCCAACCCCGTGGACCTGCTTGCGAGCGGCATTTTCGCGGCCCATTTCGTGAACACGGTGAGCCCGACGTTTTTGTTGGAAATCGTGGAGGGGCGCCACCACTTCATCGCCCCGCCCATTCAGACCGAATTGGCGAACAAATTCTTGGCCGAATGCACCACCGGCATTTTAAACGCCCCGGATCCGACCTTCGATCCGAGCTCCGATCTATCGTTGATCCGAATCTACGATCCACACAAAGCCATAGAGGGAAAGCGGGTCAACAAGATCGCCCTGCAAAAAGAGGTGGGTCTTCTTCAAAACGGGGCCGCCCCGTTGTTCTTCTGGCCGCACCGGATGGATTCGGTCCAAAAGGGAAGCCAATTGCTCGCGCACATTCTCTACCGGGTCATCCACCAATGGTGGAAGGAATCTCTGGAGATCGTCTTCGTGGCCAACGGCGAGTTTAAAAAGCATTTCGCCGACATCGTCAACTTTCACGGTCTTTCGGATCGGGTGGCCATCTGTGACTTCGATGAAGAGCTTGCCCGGCGCGCCTACGCGGCCTCGGATTTTATCCTGATGCCCTCGCGGTTCGAACCCTGCGGCCTGCCCCAGATGATCGGCCCCATCTACGGCGCCCTGCCTGTGGCCCATGACACCGGCGGCATCCACGATACCGTCACCCCCATGGACATCACCCGCCACCGGGGCAATGGGTTTCTCTTTGAAGTCTACGATTCCGGGGGACTTTTCTGGGCCATCACCCAGGCCATGGCTTTTTTCGCCCTTCCCGACGCCGTGCGGGCCGTCGAGATCGAACGGGTGATGATTGATGCACAAAAACGGTTCAACCACGCCGTGACGGCCCGGCAGTACATGGATCTTTATGAAAAAATGCTCGATCGGCCCCTGATTGCCCGATGAGAGGCGCATGACCGATATTTCCACATCCGTTCGAGACGCCGTCCGCCGCCTCCTGACGACCGATCCGTATCTGGCACCTCACGCCGCGGCGCTCACACGTCGCCAAGTTCGCTACCAGCGCATGTTTGAGCGCCTCGCCCCCGGAGGCCGTTCCCTATCCGATTTTGCCTCGGCCCATCACCATTACGGGCTCCATCTGGACGGCGATCAATGGATTTTTCGCGAATGGGCGCCCAACGCCACGGCCATCCACCTCGTCGGAAACCGGACCGGTTGGAAGGAATTCCGTCGCTACGCCCTGGCACCGGTCGGCCACGCCGGCGACTGGGAAATCCGCCTGCCCCGGAACCGGCTTGTGCCCGGCGATCTTTACCGGCTCCGCATCCGGTGGCCCGGCGGCGCCGGTGACCGAATTCCCGCCCTTGCCCGATACGTCGTCCAGGACCCGCGCACCCATATTTTCAACGCGTGCGTCCTGTCGCCCGAACCCTCCTTTGTCTGGCGCCATGACACGCCGCTCCGGGATGCGACCGCGCCGCTATTGATCTACGAAGTCCACGCGGGCATGGCCCAGGAAGCCGAGCGGATCGGTTCCTGGAGGGAATTCGTCGACACGGTCCTGCCGCGGGTCACCGCCGCGGGCTATAATACCATCCAGCTCATGGCCGTTCCCGAGCACCCCTATTACGGCTCCTTCGGTTACCAGGTATCGAGTTTTTTTGCCCCCTCCTCGCGGTTCGGAACCCCGGACGAACTTCGATCCCTGATCGATGCGGCCCATGGATGCGGCCTTCGGGTCGTGATGGACCTTGTCCACAGCCATGCCGTGGCAAACGCCGTGGAAGGGCTTTCCATGTTTGACGGCACCGAGGATCTCTATTTCCACGCGGGCCCTCGGGGGACCCATTCCGCCTGGGGAACGCGCTGTTTCGACTACGGAAAAATCCCGGTGCTGCATTTTCTGCTCTCCAACTGCCGGTACTGGATGGAGGTCTTCCGGGTGGACGGCTTCCGGTTTGACGGGGTGACCAGCATGCTCTACACCCACCACGGCCTTGGTCGCGCGTTTACCGGATACGAAGACTACTTCAACGACACGGTGGACGAAGACGCCCTCACCTACCTGACCCTCGCGAACCGGCTGATCCATGAGCTCGACCCGAACGCCGTCACCATCGCCGAAGATGTCAGCGGCATGCCGGGCCTTGCCGTGCCCACGGAATCCGGCGGGGCCGGTTTCGACTATCGTTTTGCCATGGGTGTGCCCGATTTGTGGATCCGCCTCATTAAAGACACGCCCGACGAAGCCTGGCCCATGGGGTATTTGTGGCAGGAACTCACCACCCGAAGGCCCGAAGAAAAAACCATCGGCTACGCCGAGTCCCACGATCAGGCCCTGGTCGGAGACCAGACCCTGGCCTTCCGGCTCATGGGCGCGGACATGTACGGCCACATGCGGATCGACGATGACCATCTTCGGATCGGCCGCGGCATGGCCCTTCACAAGATGGTCCGGCTGATCACCGCGGCCACCGCCGACAGTGGTTATCTCAATTTCATGGGAAACGAGTTCGGCCATCCGGAATGGATCGATTTTCCCCGGGAAGGAAACGGCTGGTCCTTTCGGTTCGCACGTCGCCAATGGCATCTCGCCGATGATCCGGCGCTGAAATACCACCTCCTGGGCCTTTTCGATCGGGAGATGATCGGTCTGTGCCGGGGCATTGGCATCCCGAATCATGCGCCGGCCCAGCTGCTTCGCCTCCACGATGAAGACAAGATCATCGCCTTTTCCCGAGCCGGGTGCATATTCGCCTTCAATTTTCACCCAAACGCATCCTTCACCGGCTACGGCATCCCTGTAAGCGGTCCCGGCCGATTCCGACCGGTCCTCGATACCGACGCCGTGGATTTCGGCGGATTCGGCCGAATTTCAAGGGCCTCGTTTCACGAAGCCCATCCTTTTGGCGGCGGGCGCCAGTCCATGCTCCATCTCTAACTCCCGGCCCGGACGGCCCTGGTGTTGGCGCCGGTCAACCAGAATCCCTAGAAGAATGGCTTTTGCCCGGTTTCTGCGGTTCCAATCAACCGATCGGCTTGACTCGGACAACGTTGCCGATTCGTGGATCGGGTACCCGATAAGGATCAGTTGTTGAAGGCGTAATAAAACCGCATCACTTTGTCGACGTATCGGCGGGTTTCCGGAAACGGCGGGACATCGCTGTAGTGATCCACAACGGAGGGTCCGGCGTTATAGGCGGCCAGAACAAGGGGGAGCTGGCCACTGTATCGATCGTAAAGGACCTTGAAGTAGCGCACACCGGCCATGATGTTTTCGCGGGGATCGAAGGGATTATGCAAATTGAAATGTTTGATGGTATCGGGCATGATTTGCATCAACCCCACGGCGCCTTTATCTGAAACGGCCTTGGGATTGAAGTTTGACTCGGCTTTGATCACCGCCTTGATGAGGGCGGATGCCACGCCGAAACGGTTGGCGGCCTTTTTGATGATCCGGTCCAAACGGTCCGTGGCCGCAACCGACCGTTTCGGGCGCTCGCGCATGTAGACCCGATAGTTCGACGTCGTGGGGATATTGGAAAAATGCAGCACCCCGCTGCCGTCGATGAACATGTAGATGTCGGCATGGACCACGGATGTGGCGGTCAGAAAAAACGCCACAACACCGAACCAAACCGCCACCCGATATCGGCTACCGATCCGTCTCATAAGCTCTTAATATACTTTCTCGATGCAAATCATCAAGAGCTAATAACGGATCCATCTGAAATCAATTCGAAATCCGTTGTGATGGCGGTCACACCCCGAATGGTGGCGGCCACCGAGCAGTACTTTTCCTCGGACAAAGCAATGGCTTGGGAGACGGCGGATGCCGTGATTGCCTTGCCCGACACCCGGTAGAGGAGGTGAATGCTCCGATAGGCCCACGGAGGATTTTCGTCGCGTTCACCGGTGACGACAATCTCCAGGCCGTCCAGGGGTTGACGCTTTTTTTCCA
>JBJKPT010000580.1:0-2830 GCA_046706045.1 Desulfobacterales bacterium | reverse complement strand
TATTTCGACCGCCCCACCAAGAATTCAGGTTTCCAATCACATACTCGTAATCTGACTCATTCACGTTTCGATAATGCCTGTGATTTTCCTTTTTCACCCATAACGCCTCTAATCGGCCGCCCGGCTTTTTGCGTCGGCTGCATTGGCGTTGATGGGCACGATCTTGGGGCTTAGAATCAACACTTCTGATGGCACCCCGAAAGCAGTCATTACGTTGTGATATTCTATTTGCCAGTACTCCTGATCTACATATGGCTCGAGACGAATCGGGCGGCAGCCGCCAACCAATGATGCGCGCATGCGGAATACCGTCTCCCAGGTCGATGACACCATCCGCGATAGAAGGGTAACTCCTTTCGTAAGACTTACCAGACAGAGCCTTCCCCCTAGTGTTAGCACACGAAGCGCTTCGGCAAAAACCAGCCGCGTGTCTGGCTCGGACAGAAGGTCCAAAACATAGTTGCATATGACGCGATCGACAGAATGATCGGGAATCGGGTAATGTATTGCACCGTCCGAGCGAACTACTTTTGCACGTTCTGCGTAAGGGACAATGCGTTGCGTGGCAAGTTCGACCATGACTGGGCTCACATCGCAGCCAAAGTATGTTGCCGAGGAACGCAGATGCTCTTCCAAGAGACGCACGGCAAATTTTCCGGTGCCACATCCGAACTCGAAAATCGCCTCTGCGTTTTGTATGTTTGCATGGGCCACCAGATCATCTATGGCGGGGTCTTCATAGAATCCCTGAGAGTCTTGTTTCTTGCCGAAGTGATCGTAGTACGCCCGTGCCTCGGACGAGTTTAGTACCATTTGTTTATTGCGCATTGGTTCCGACCCTTGCCCAACGTGGACTTTCCCAGTTTTTGATTTGGTCTGAGACCCTGGTAATTTTCAAAATTTTCATGCGCCCTACCCATGACGGCATTTTACATAGTTTTGAAAGACAGGATCTTTGAGAAAATTATCAACCGCAAGATGGATCGCATAGGCTGCAGCAAGGTCTCCGAGACCGCTCCCCGATTCTCCGGCGTAGGTTTGGGCGTAGTTGATTTCAGGAATTTGTATTTTAATTTTGCAACTTGACCCGAATGACCAAACACCTTCTTGGGATTTTAGTTCTACAAGGGAAACGATTATCGTGTTATCAGAACCGGCCTTTATCTTGCTTTCGGTAAGCCGTTTTTCAATATACGCTACAATCTCATTCGTAAAATCCTTTGGTATGATATACCATCTGCAACCCATGGCTTGGTCAATACAATACCGATCCGTGCGCGTTTCGCCGTTTACAACCCTAAGCGATTTTGTGCCCGGGCATTCAGCGCCGATGGATAGATCCATTGCTCGAGTCCCCAATCTGCCGGCCAAGTCAGTGGGATCCAGTCGCCTGGAAACAAGCCGCTTCGCATTGGTCGCACAACTTGTCAAAAAGATTGGCAAGGCGATGCAAACGAGACAAAAGCATGCGATTCTTCTCATATTTATTCCTTTCCGCGTATGGTTTCGGGGGTATTGGAAAATTGATACAAATTTCATTCAACGCCACAAATGCCGCCGAGAATAAATAGTGGCCATCCCAAAATGGCCCTTTTCCGCGATTTCCGCGTTGGGCGCCTCGATTTGAATCCTCGAAATAGCCCGCTATTGCTCCGGTTCAAATCATCCTCCCGCCTCGAACTCACGCAAAATTGCCTATCCTGGGATGGACACGAAATTTCAAAAAAACAATGAGAAGACCTTAAAAGTAGGAATCACTTTTCTACCAGGACTTCGTTCCCAATTTTCCCGGTCAAGCCGTACCGTTTTTCATCGCCCGCCTTGCCCCCGTTGTCGTCCCCTTCATTTTTCTCAAGAAGGCTTTGAGCCTGGCTTCCAGCGCTTCGAAATCGCTGTTCGTGATCCTTGCGGCGGGACTTGAGCGCTTCCTTTTTTCTTTTTGCCGTCACCGTTTCACTGAAGGATTGGGTATTTGCCGGCAGGGCGCCGGCATAGCTGGTTTCAGATCGAAGCCCCTTGCAAGTCATTGCAAGGGCGGCAAAGAGTTTCCCTTGCTCATTCGAGGTCGATCGAGCCCATGAAATTTGAATCCAAGCATGTACGGACGGGAGATGTTTTTCAGAACATACCAGGGGGATTGAAAATTGGCAATCGATTCTGCGGACGTGTTTCCCGGCATCGAGAATTGCGAATTCGCCGTCATTTCCCATCGCCGTTTTTGGGCTTTTAAAAATCCGGGGGAGCCGGACAACGATCACCGGAAGCGGGGCGGGGGATAGGGGAGGGCGGCGCCTGCGTGTGGTTTTGTCCCGGGTTCTGCGCCGGGTCTCCCCCCAGGATGGGTCGGCCCCGATCGGCCTTTTTTCACGTGAATAGATACGTGATGAGGACGCCCGTGATCACAATCGAAACAAGGGCCAGCTTCCCGATATACGTAAAGGTCTTCTTCTCGAAAGCGATAGCCGGAACAGAGATCCCCACAAGCCCGATGCAAACGTCAAGAATCGGTTTCATTTCGCAAATTTTCCTCGGATCGTATTTTGTCGCCTTCCTTGTCATCACCGCTTGATTCCGTGCCGGCCGTAGGAGAAGCAGTGATCGTGCCAGAATTCCTATTCAACCGGAAATCACAAAAAATCAGGCATGTTGCCCCAGGATGGGAGCGTCATCCAACATGGCCGGGGGGTCAATTGTCCGACACGGCCGGACCGGGCCCGGACGCGCCGGATTCCTCGAGGCCACCTCAAAATCGGGATTTTCGGCCGAGATCGATCCGGCATTTTTCGCGGCCATCGATGCCGGGCGGATCTGCACGGCGATCATGGGAAGA
>JBJKPT010000579.1:0-3521 GCA_046706045.1 Desulfobacterales bacterium | reverse complement strand
TTCTTGATTTTTCGGACCAGTTCCGGGGTCAGCATGGCGACGGGCTCCCCGTGGAGCGGATGGATGAAAAGAACCTGCGGGGCGATGACGGAGGTTCGCGGGTCAGGGGACTTCCACCGCGTCAAAGATCCGTCCGATGATCTGATCGGCGGTGATGTCTTCGGCCTCGGCCTCGTAGGAGAGCAGGATCCGGTGGCGCAGCACGCCGTAAGCCACGGTCTTGATGTCCTGGGGGGTGACGTAGGCCCGGCCCTTGAGAAAGGCATAGGCCCGGGCGGCCAGGCTGAGATAGATCGTGGCCCGGGGGGAGGCGCCGAACTGCACGTAGGGATCGATGTCGATGCCGTAATCCTTGGGCTTTCTTGTGGCGAAGACGATGTCCACGATGTAGTCCTTCAGCTTTTCGTCCACGTAGATCGAGCGGATCAGCGCGACGATTTCCGAAAGCTGCCCGGGATCGAGGACCTGACGCAGCGCTCCCGGGGATTGGAACCCCACCCGGGTCATGATCTCCTTTTCCTCGGCCCGGTCCGGGTAGTCGATGACGAGCTTCAACATGAACCGGTCGACCTGGGCCTCGGGCAGAGGGTAGGTCCCTTCCTGTTCGATGGGGTTCTGAGTGGCCATCACGAGGAAGGGATCGGCCAGGGCGAAGGTCGTCTCGCCGATGGTGACCTGGCGCTCCTGCATGGCCTCCAGAAGGGCGGACTGGACCTTGGAGGGGGCCCGGTTGATTTCGTCGGCGAGGATGATGTTGTGAAAGATCGGCCCCTTCTTGATGGTGAAGTCCCCGGTCTTGGGCCGGTACACCTCGGTGCCGATGAGATCGGCGGGCAGAAGGTCCGGCGTGAACTGGATCCGTTTGAAATCGGCGCGGACCGTGGCGGCAAGCGCGTTGACGGCGCTGGTCTTGGCCAGGCCCGGGACCCCTTCGATCAGGATGTGGCCCTTGGTGAAGAGCCCGATCAGCAGGCCGTCGATGAGATCCTCCTGGCCTACCAGCACCTTCCCGATCTCGTCCCGGATCGCGTTGATCAATAGATGCCGTTCGGTCACGTTCCCGGTCAGTTCCGAAACACCCACCCCGCATCTCCTTTCAACCCAACGAAATTACGAACCGCCGCCCGTGACCCATTCGCCGGAAATACCGACCGATCCGGGCAGCATGACCCCGCGGGGCCGCGTCCCCGGTCCGGGGTCGCATCGACCCGGTCGGGGAACATATCGCGATCCCATGGGTTGTCAAGAGGGGACTCCGTTAACGGCCGCGGCGACGATTTCGGCGCAACTTGGGTGTGGTCTGGGCGTATCGGCTTGAAAAAACATTCCATTTGCCATTCAATGGGTTTAATCAACCCGCGGCCGGCACGATCCGCCGATTTGCGGGCCATCACGACCGTTCGTTCATCCCCTACCCACGAAAAAGGACTGCGCCATGAATGCCAAAGAACTGCTCGAGGAGCTGGGCAACCGTAACCAATCGGCCATGCAGGGCGGCGGGGCCGAGCGCATCGCCAAACAGCATGCCAGCGGCCGGTTGACGGCGAGGGAGCGCATCGACCGGCTCCTGGATCCGGAAAGCTTTTCCGAGGTGGACCGGTTCAAGGTCCACCGGTGTGCCAATTTCGGAATGACGGAAAACAAGATCCCAGGCGACGGGGTCGTCACCGGGCACGGCACGGTCCACGGCAGGCAAGTCTTTGTTTTTGCACAGGATTTCACTGCCTTCGGCGGCTCCCTCTCCCAGGCCCACGCGGAAAAGATCTGCAAGATCATGCAGATGGCCATGCGTGTGGGAGCCCCGGTCATCGGCCTCTGCGACTCGGGCGGGGCCCGGATCCAAGAGGGGGTGACGAGCCTTGCCGGCTACGCCGACATTTTCCTTCTCAACGTGATGGCCTCGGGCGTCATCCCGCAGATCACGGCGATCATGGGGCCATCGGCCGGGGGCGCGGTCTACTCCCCGGCCTTGACGGACTGGATTTTCATGGTGGAAAAGACCAGCCACATGTTCATCACCGGTCCGGAGGTCATCAAGGAGGTGACCCGGGAAGTGGTCACGAAGGAAGATCTGGGCGGCGCCCTGGCCCACAACACCAAAAGCGGGGTCGCCCATTTCGCCGCGCCCGACGATGCGGCCTGTCTCGCACAGATCCGCGATCTCCTGGGTTTTTTCCCCCAGAACAACATGGACGATCCCCCACGGATCGCCTGCAACGACGACTGGCGGCGCCGGGACGAAGCCCTGCGGGATCTGGTCCCGACCGATCCCAACCGCCCCTACGACATCCGCGATATCATTCGCTCAACCCTCGATAACCGCGCCTTTTTCGAAGTTCAGGAGCATTGGGCCGCAAACCTCGTCGTGGGCTTCGGCCGTCTCGACGGCCAATCGGTGGGCATCGTCGCCAACCAACCCGCCGTCATGGCCGGCTGCCTGGACATCAACGCCTCGGCCAAGGGCGCGCGGTTTGTCCGGTTTTGCGATGCGTTCAACATCCCGTTGATCATCTACGAAGACGTGCCGGGGTTTCTCCCCGGCACCCACCAGGAGCACGGCGGCATCATCAAGCACGGGGCAAAGCTGATCTACGCCTTCTGCGAAGCCACGGTGCCGCGGATCACCGTGGTCACCCGCAAGGCCTACGGCGGGGCTTACATCGTGATGAGTTCCAAACACATCCGCGGAGACGTGAACCTCGCCTATCCCACCGCCGAAATCGCCGTGATGGGCGCCGAAGGGGCCGTCAACATCATCTGCCGCACCCGGATCGAAAAAGCGGCCGACCCGGCCGGGGAACGGCAACGGCTGATCGACGACTATCGCAAGACCTTTGCCAATCCCTACCGCGCCGCCGAACTGGGCTACGTCGATGCGGTCATCGATCCCGCCGACACGCGGCCGGAGATCATCCGGGCGTTGCGCATGTTGAAAAACAAGCGCGACACGAATCCGCCGAAAAAGCACGGCAACATTCCCCTTTGAAGGAGGTGGCCTCCATGTCTTGGGCGTACGTCATCGAGCTGATCCAAAACATCCTGATCACCCAGACCGGGATCCCGAACCTGGCAATCAAAAACCTGGTGATGATCGCCATCGCCTTTTTCTTCCTCTACCTCGCCGTCGTCAAAAACTACGAGCCGCTGCTTCTTCTACCCATCGGCTTCGGGATTTTTCTGGTGAACTACCCCCTGGTGCCCCTCATGGGATTCAACGACAACGGGAGCCCGGAGCTGATCCGCGCCTTTTACAAGTACGGCGTGGAATGGGAGATCATCCCCTGCGTCATCTTCCTCGGGTTGGGGGCCATGACCGATTTCGGTCCGCTGATCGCAAACCCAAAGACCCTGATCATCGGCGCCGGAGCCCAGCTCGGGGTCTTCATCACGTACCTGGGGGTGCTCTTTTTCGGGTTCACCCTGAAGGAGGCCGCCTCCGTGGGCATCATCGGCGGGGCCGACGGGCCCACCACCATCTACCTCACCGCGAAGCTCGCCCCGCAACTTCTGGGGCCGAACGC
>JBJKPT010000578.1:0-2777 GCA_046706045.1 Desulfobacterales bacterium | reverse complement strand
CGTGGATGCTGAACATTTGAACATAAATTCCTTCTCGGGGCACGGGTCACCTTTCTTTTCGGGGGCGGCGCCGGACCGGATCGTAAAACGCATCATCCGGCGGAATCGCCCCCGGCACGGTGCAGATCCGGGCGGCGAACGCCGCGGCCGCCGAGAGGGTGCGGGTCTGCGGCCAGCCCCGGTGAAGGCCTGCGGCCAGCATGGCCGCGTAGGCATCCCCTGCGCCCACGCTGTCGGCGATGCGCCCGGCGGGGGCGGCCGCGGCATCGCGGCGATCCCCGCCGGCGTAAAGGGTGCTGCCGCCGGCGCCGCGGGTGACGGCCACCACGGAAAAGCCGAAACGCTTTGCCAGCGACGCGACGGATTCGGCTTCCGGTCCTCCGTATCCGAACAGGATCCGCACCCGATCGAGTTCTTCGGCGTTGATTTTCAGGATATCGGCGCGCTCGAGGGAACGCGCGATCGTCTCGCGATCGTAGCCGCCGGGGCGCAGGTTCATGTCGTAAAAGCAGCGGGTGCCCGGCCCCAGGCGATGCCAGACGGTTTCCAGGGTCTCGCGGCTTCGGCCGCTTCGCTGGATCAGCGTGCCGTAATAGAGGAGTTCGGGGCCGTCGTCGAGGGCTCCCGCCAGGGCCGGGGTGAAGGCGATGGCATCGTATGCCACATCGGCGGCGATCTCGAACCGGGGTGTGCCGTCCTGCCCCGGATCCACCCGCACCGTTCCGGTGGCGCGGTCGGCGTCGATTTGCACGTCGGTCGGATCCATTCCGGATTCGGCCACGAAGGCCGCGGCCCGCCGGCCGTCGGCATCATCGCCGACCCGGGTGAAAAACCGCACGGGGAAACCCATTTGCCGAAGATGGTAGGCAAAATTGAACGGCGCTCCGCCGATGCGGCGAAAATCCGGAAACTCATCGAAAAGTATTTCTCCGATCACCAGGATCATGGCGATCCCCTCTGGTCCCTGGTTGAAAAACCCGTCTTCGGCATCATTTTGAAACGGCTTCTCCGCGCGGATGAGCGGAAGAGCTTTTCTTCTGATTCGTGACAATAGAATTGCATCCCATGCGGGATTGTGTCAAGTTCTTCACAGCAACATTTTCAGAACGATCCCGAGGGGAGGCCCAGAATGAAAAAGTATATCGGCGCCGTGGATCTGGGAACAACGAGCGTCCGGTTTGCCATTTTTGACGAAAACGGACGATTGGTTTCCATGGCCCAGAAACCCCATGAACAGATATTCCCGCAACCGGGCTGGGTGGAACACGACCCGCTGGAAATCTGGGACAACACCCGGGCCGTGATCCGGAAGGCCTTGGACCAAAGCGGGGTGGCCGGTGCGGACATCGCCGCCGTCGGCGTGGCCAATCAGCGCGAGACCGTGGTGGTCTGGGATCGGGACACGGGCCGGCCGTTTGGAAATGCCGTGGTCTGGCAGTGCACCCGGACGGCCGCGTTATGCCGTGCACTCATCGCCGAATACGGTGAGGCGGCGTTTCGGGACAAGACCGGGCTGCCGGTGACCACCTACTTCAGCGGCCCGAAGATTCGTTGGATTCTCGATCACGTTCCCGGAGCGAAGGCCGCGGCCGAGGCCGGCCGTGCCCTTTTCGGCACCATCGACGCCTGGGCGGTGTGGTGGCTGACCGGAGGCCCCGGCACGGGGGCCCACGTCACCGATGTCACCAACGCGAGCCGCACCCTTCTCATGGACATCCACCGCCTCGACTGGGACGACGATCTCGTAACGGCCGTGGGAATCCCGGCGGCGGGTCTGCCCAGGATCGTTCCGTCCATCGACCGCACCCCCTGGGGGCATACCGATCCAAAGGGGCCTCTGGGCGCGGCCGTGCCGGTCTGCGGGGCCCTCGGGGATCAGCAGGCCGCCCTGGTGGGGCAGACCTGCTTTTCTCCGGGGGAAGCGAAAAACACATACGGCACCGGTTGTTTCCTGCTCCTCAACACCGGCGAGCGGCCCGTTCCCTCGACCCATGGGCTTTTGACCACGGTCGGCTACCAGGTTCGCGGCGAGAAACCGCGCTACTGCCTAGAGGGTTCGGTGGCGGTGGCCGGGGCCCTGGTCCAGTGGTTGCGGGACAACCTGGGCATCATCCACACGGCCGCCGAAATCGAATCCCTGGCCGCGTCCGTCAACGACAGCGGCGGCGCGTACATCGTGCCGGCCTTTTCCGGGTTGTTCGCCCCGTACTGGCGCGCCGATGCGCGGGGGGCCCTGGTGGGACTCACCCGCTACGTCAACCGGGCCCATCTGGCCCGGGCGGTCCTTGAAGCCAATGCCTACCAGACCTTGGATATCGTCGAGGCCATGCAAAAGGATTCCGGAGTGGTGCTCGACCGCCTGAAGGTCGACGGCGGCATGGTGGTAAACGACCTTCTCATGCAATTCCAATCGGATATCCTGAACGTGCCGGTAATCCGGCCCGGGGTGGCGGAGACGACGGCCCTGGGCGCGGCTTATGCCGCGGGGCTCGGCGCGGGGTTCTGGCCGGACATGGAGGCATTGCGCCGCCACTGGACCGTGGACAAGACCTGGTATCCGAAAATGACGGCGGCCGATCGCGCCGCCGGTATCCGGGGTTGGAAAAAAGCGGTCACGCGCACGTTCGGCTGGACCGACGACGCGTGAAGGGCGCAATACGAAGGACCACGGCCACGATCGCAGCTGTCTTTCGGGGTGGGGCCATGAGATGCGCCATCGGCCGGCCGCCATCGCCGGATGCGGAAACGGGGCACGAAGGAGTTATACGCTTCATGGG